>DASSQJ010000297.1:0-9949 GCA_035702545.1 Phycicoccus sp. | reverse complement strand
GCCGGCTCGTGACTGCCGGTGGGCGGGTCGGCCGGGTGGCCAGCGCCCAGACGGCGTAGGCGACGAGCGGGACCCCGATGACCGCGACGTCGCCGCGGCCGAGGTAGGCGCCCGCGGCGAGGGCGAGGAAGCCCAGGGCCGCGGCCCGGCCGAGCGCCCGAGTGGGTCGCCAGCCGCGCATCAGGCCGTCCGCACCGCGACCCGCGGCGCGGACACCGTGCGGAGGACGTCGGCGACGATGCTCCTCGAGCTGACCTCGCTCATCCACAGCTCGGGCCGGACGACGACCCGGTGCTCGAGCACCGCCGGGGCCACGGCCTTGACGTCGTCGGGGGTGAGGTAGTCACGGCCCCGGATGACGGCGAGCGCGCGGCCGACGAGGAGCAGGGCGAGCGAGCCGCGCGGCGAGGAGCCCATGAGCGACTGCTCGTGGTCACGGGTGGCTCGGGCGAGGGAGACGCAGTACCGGCCGACCTCCGGGCTGACGCGGACGTCCTCCATGACCTCCTGGAGCTCGAGCAGCTCGGCGGCGTCGACGACCTGGCGGGCGTCCTGCTCCTCGCGACGGCGCCGCATCCGGCGGTCGAGGACCTCCCACTCCTCGTCGGCGCCGGGGTAGCCGAAGGCCACCCGGACGAGGAAGCGGTCGAGCTGGGCCTCCGGGAGCGGGTACGTGCCCTCGTACTCGACGGGGTTCGCGGTCGCGAGGACGTGGAAGGGCCGGGGGAGGGGGAAGGTCTGCCCCTCGACGGTGACCTGGTGCTCCTGCATCGCCTCGAGGAGGGCGGCCTGGGTCTTCGGCGGGGTGCGGTTGATCTCGTCGGCGAGGAGCAGGCCGGTGAAGACGGGTCCCTTGCGGAAGTCGAAGCGTCCCTCCCGCTGGTCGAAGACGAACGACCCGGTGAGGTCCGCGGGCAGCAGGTCGGGCGTGAACTGGGCCCGGGTGAACTCCAGCCCGAGGGCCCGGGCGAAGGTCCGCGCCGCGAGGGTCTTGCCGAGGCCGGGGTAGTCCTCCATGAGGACGTGACCGCCGGCGAGGACCGCCGCGAGGACGACCTCGGTCGCGGCCCGCTTGCCGACGACGACGGTGTCGACCTCGTCGAGGATGGCGCCGGCGCGGCGGGTGGCGGTGGGGATGTCGGTCACGGGGTCTCCTTTGTGGGGGACAGTGCCTCGAGGTCGGCGACGACTCGCTCGGCCTCCGGGAGGCTGAGCCGGCGGGGTGGGCCGGCGAGGTAGGTGGCGAGCGCGCCGTGGCCGTAGCGGCCCTGCGCCGGTGGGTGGGGGCCGAGCCGGTCGTCGGCGATGGCCCGCAGCAGCGCCTGGAGCTCGGCGTCCGCCGTGGTGTCGCGCTCGGTGGGGGCGAGGAGGCGGCGGGTCGCGGCGATCCCCGGCTCGGGGGGCACGTCGTGGCCGCGGCCGGGCTGCCACCCCCAGTCGATGCCGTCGTGGCCCAGGAGCGGGACGAGGCCCACGACGACGGCGCCGAGGAGGAGCACGCAGGCCGCGGCGAGGAGGGCGACCGGGCCACGCACCGCGACGAGGACGAGGACGACGACGCTCCCGGTGGCGGCCGCCGGCACGGCCCACCGGGGACGTGTCGTGCCCGGCCGGTCAGCCACGGACGGTCCTCGGGGCGACGGCGGCGAGGTCGCTGTCGAGCCGGCGCAGGCCGGCCTCGGCACGGTCGCGGTCGGCCTCGGTCATCGGGTGGGAGGACCAGCTGGCCTCCCGGTAGAGCGCGGCGAGCTCGCGGAGCGCCTCCTCGTCCACCCGGAAGCGCCGCAGCACGTCGACCGTGGTCTCCGTGGAGGTGCGCGACTCGGGGAGGGTCACCCCGGCACCCCGCAGGGTGTCCTCGAGGCGGGTCCACGCCGCGACGATCCCCTCGGCCGGCGACCCGCCCGCCAGCGCGACGAAGCGCCCCTCGCTGTCGGTGACGACGGCGGCGGCCACCCGCTCCAGGTCCGGGGCGGCGGTGTCGTCGGGCTCGGTGCGCCGGCGGTCGCGCCAGGCGCGCCACAGGGCACGCACGAGCAGTGCGATGACGCCGAGGACCGCGAGGACGACGACGGCGATGGACAGCCAGCCGAGGAGCCGGTCGAGCGCCGAGGCCTCGACCCGTGCCCCGACGAACTTCGGCGCGTCGATCTCGCTCACCGGTCGCAGCTCGACGTCGTCGTAGCCGTGGGTCACCCAGCTGCTCGAGGTGGGCACGGGGATGACCCGGGGCGGTCGTGGGGTGGCCGCGGCCCACACGAGGAGGGCGGTGGCGAGCGCGCCCACGGCGACCACGACGACGCTGCGGGAGAGCACCGCGACGAGCTCCGGGCGACGGGACACGGCAGACACCCAACCAGATGGGAGTGGCGGAGGGGAACTTCGGTGGTAACGATTGGGGCGTGGCGATGACCTACCGGCTCCGCGCCGGGGACACCGGGCCGGTGCAGCAGTCACCTGTGACGTGCGGCTCGGCCTGCCTCACCGTCGCCCGGATGCTCGTGGACCCGCTCTTCGCCTCCTGGGTCCGCACCGGCGACCCGCGCCCTCCCGGGTGCCCGCCCGGGGAGACCGAGGCGGAGCGGTTCGCCGCCTACGAGCGGGTCGTCATGCGGCGGACGAACGGGCTGCTCAGCGGGGGCCGGAGGCCGAACCTCCCGTGGCCCCGCGCCCTGGGGACCCCGCCGTGGGGCGCCAAGCACGAGCTCGAGTTCGGTGCCGCCCGGCGGGGCACGCGCTACACCCTCGACCTCTGGCGGCACGAGTCGGCGGTCGGCCTCCAGGAGGACTTCGACACCCTCGTCGACGTCGTCGCGGAGGGGGAGCCGGCGCTGCTCTACGTCGGCAACCGGGTCGCCCCACGGCACGTCGTCCTCGTCCTGCCCGGGGACGGGGACCGCAAGCTCGACGTCTACGACCCCGGCTCGGGCCGGGTCGACCACCTGCGCCGCGACACCGTCGTCGAGCGCCGGATGCGGCTCAGCGGCTGGGACGTCCCGTGGGTCGCGGTGCGCCCGAGCGGGCTGCGCCGGGTCGAGGAGCGGCTGCTCGCCGTCGACCTGGGGCCGGCACCGGCCTGAGCCCTCACCACCCTCCGGGAAGCCCCTCGCAGCTTCCTCTCCGGATGCCGGAACCTTCAGCGGGCGACGCCTTCCGAAGGCGGCGCCCGCTGAAGGTTCCCGTCCGGCGGCGGGGGCCGGCCGCCGGGTCAGGCCGTCGGCTTGGCGACCGGGACGAGCTCGACGTCGCGCGCGGCGACCTCCTCGCCCTCGGCGTAGTCGAGCGTCCCGGTGAGCCGGCCCGCGGCCCGCAGGTCCGCCTCGCCCGTGCGGACGTGGCCGAGGACCGCGGCGGGGCCGACGAGCGTCACCGACGGCACCTCCGCACGCATCCCGACCTTGGCCTCGGACTTGGCCTTGCGGACCACGGCGAGCGCGGCGCCGACGGCGCTGAGCACCCCCGGGTCGCCGCCGCCCGGCAGCTCGTCGACCGACGGCCAGGCCGCACGGTGCACCGAGCCCTCGTGGGTCCAGCTCCAGACCTCCTCGGTGACGTACGGGAGGATCGGTGCGAAGAGCCGCAGGACGACGTCGAGCACGAGGCGCAGGGTGGCCCGGGCCGAGGCCGCGCCCTCCTCGCCCCGGGTGCCGTACGCGCGGTCCTTGACGAGCTCGAGGTAGTCGTCGCAGAAGCCCCAGAAGAAGGACTCGGTGGCCTCGAGGGCGCGGGTGTGGTCCCACGCCTCGAAGCCGGACGTCGCGCGCTCGACGACGTCACGGAGCGCGGCGAGGACGGAGAGGTCGAGCGGGTCGGTGACCTGGGCCGCGAGGTCGCCCTGGACATCCCCGAACGAGAGGGCGAACTTGCTGGCGTTGAGGATCTTGATGGCAAGCCGCCGGCCGACCTTGATCTGCCCGACGTCGTAGGCGGCGTCGGTGCCGAGCCGACCGCTCGCCGACCAGTAGCGCACGGCGTCGGCGGAGTGCTCGCGCAGGAGGTCCTCGGGGGTCACGACGTTGCCGCGCGACTTGCTCATCTTCTTGCGCTCGGGGTCGAGGATCCAGCCCGAGATCGCGGCGTTGGTCCACGGCACCGTGCCGTGCTCGAAGTGCGAGCGGACCACGGTCGAGAACAGCCAGGTTCGGATGATGTCGTGCCCCTGCGGGCGGACGTCCATCGGGAAGACCTTCTCGAAGAGCGGGTCGGTGCCCGTGCCCGAGGCGTCGCGCCATCCGCCGGCGATCTGCGGGCTCAGCGAGGACGTCGCCCAGGTGTCGAGGATGTCCGGGTCGCCGACGAAGCCACCGGGCGCGCCCCGCTGGTCCTCGGTGTAGCCGGCCGGGGGGTTGGCCGCCGGGTCGACCGGCAGCTCGGACTCGTCCGGGAGGATCGGGTGGTCGTGGTCGACCTCGCCGTCGGCGCCGACGGGGTACCAGACGGGGATCGGGACGCCGAAGAAGCGCTGCCGCGAGACGAGCCAGTCCCCGTTGAGGCCCTGCACCCAGTTCGCGTACCGGCTGCGCATGAACGGCGGGTGGAAGTCGATCTCCTCACCCCGTGCGACGAGGGTGGCGTTGAGGTCCGCCTCGCGCCCGCCGTTGCGGATGTACCACTGGCGGGTCGTGACGATCTCGAGGGGCTTCTCGCCGCGCTCGTAGAAGTTCGCCTTGCGCTGGGTCGGGGTCGGCTCGCCCTCGAGGTCACCGGACTCCCGCAGCGCCGCCACGACGGCCTCGCGGGCCCCGAAGGCGGTGCGGCCCGCGATCTCGTCGGTGTAGAGGCGCTTGCCCGGCAGGTGCTCGAGCCACTCGGGGACCTCCGCCTGGAGCCGCCCGCTGCGGGTGATGAGCGAGCGCGTCGGGAGCTGGAGCTCGCGCCACCAGAGGACGTCGGTGAGGTCGCCGAAGGTGCAGCACATCGCGATGCCGGCGCCCTTGTCCATCTCGGCCGCCGGGTGCGCGAGGACCGGCACCTCGACGGCGAAGAGCGGCGTGCGGACGGTCGTGCCGAACAGCGGCTGGTAGCGCTCGTCGTCGGGGTGGGCGATGAGGGCGACGCAGCTCGGGATGAGCTCGGGCCGGGTGGTCTCGATGTGCACTGGGCCCTCGGGGCCGTGGAAGGCGACCCGGTGGTAGTGGCCGGGGTAGTCGCGGGCCTCGAGCTCGGCCTGGGCCACCGCCGTCTGGAAGGTGACGTCCCAGAGGCCGGGGGCCTCGGCCTGGTAGGCCTCGCCCCGGCGGACGTTGCGGAGGAAGGCCTGCTGCGACGTGGCCCGCGAGTGCTCGTCGATGGTCCGGTAGCTGATCGTCCAGTCGTAGCTGTGCCCGATCCGGCGGAAGAGCGACTCGAAGGCTTCCTCGTCCTTGACCGTGAGCTCCTCGCACAGCTCGATGAAGTTCTGCCGCGAGATGGGGAGCTCGTCGGCGGCCTTGGTGCTCCGGGCGTCGCCGCGGAACGGAGGCTCGAAGTCGGGGTCGTGGTGGAGGGTCGCGTCGCCGCGCACCCCGTAGTAGTTCTGCACGCGCTTCTCGGTCGGCAGCCCGTTGTCGTCCCAGCCGATGGGGTAGAAGACGTTGAACCCCGCCATCCGCTTGTAGCGGGCCATGCAGTCGGTGTGCGTGTAGCTGAACACGTGGCCCATGTGGAGCGAGCCGCTCGCGGTCGGCGGCGGAGTGTCGATGGAGAAGACCGAGGACCGGTCGCCGGCGAGGGCGGCCTCCCGGTCGAAGGCGTAGGTGCCCTCGGCCTGCCATACCGCGCCCCACTTCTCCTCCAGGCCGTCGAGGGACGGCCGGTCCGGGATGGAGGCAGCGTGGGATGGCGGGAGGTGCTCGGTCATGGGGGCCATTCTCACAGACCGGGCGGTGCCCGCTCACGTCGGTTCAGGCCGCTCCGGGCCCGTGGTCCGCAGCGGGCGGGGCTGCCCTAGGGTGAGGTCATGGAGCCGCTGTACCGCTCGGTCATCGGGGCCGCGCGCACGCTGTTCTTCCTTCAGGGCACCCACTTCACCGTGCTCGGCGAGGAGAACGTCCCCCCGGTCGGGGGCGCCGTCATGGCGATCAACCACACGTCCTACCTCGACTTCATGTACGCCGGCCTCCCCGCCCGACGGCACCGGCGCTACGTCCGCTTCATGGCCAAGCAGTCGGTCTTCCGGCACCGGGTCGCCGGGCCGCTCATGCGCGGGATGCACCACATCCCGGTCGACCGGCACTCCGGCGGCGACGCGTTCGCGGCCGCGGTCCGCGCGCTGCGCGCCGGGGAGATCGTCGGGGTCTTCCCCGAGGCGACGATGTCGCGCTCCTTCGAGCTCAAGGAGTTCAAGCCGGGAGCGGTGAAGATGGCGCAGGTGGCCGGGGTTCCGATCCTCCCCACGACGATCTGGGGCGGTCACCGGGTGTGGACCAAGGACCTCCCGCGACGGATGGGCCACGCCCGCATCCCGGTCCACATCACGGTGGGGAAGCCGGTGACCATCGAGCGCCGCGAGGACGTCGCCGCCGCCACGGCCCGGCTCAAGGCGGTGATGCAGGCCCAGCTCGACGCCCAGCAGGCCGCCTACCCGCCGCTCACGGGTGGTGAGCTGCGGTGGGTGCCGGCCCGGCTCGGGGGGTTCGCCCCGACCCCCGAGGAGGCCTACGCCTCCGAGCACCACGACATGAACCGGCGCACCGACCGGTTCGGCTGAGCCGGTGCACTGGCTCGCCTGCTCCGAGCACGAGGTCCCGGAGGGACCCGGCTGGCTCTCCGAGCGCGAGCTCCGGCGCCTGGAGACCATGCGCTTTCCGAAGCGGCGCGCGGAGTACCGGCTCCGCAGGTGGACCGGCAAGCGGGCCGTCGCCGGCGCCGCCGGGCTGCCCCAGGACCCCCCCGAGGCCCTCGCGCGGGTCGAGCTGCTCAACCGGCTGACCGGCGCCCCGTACGTGGAGGTCGACGGTGCGGCGGCCGGGATCGACGTCTCGCTCACCGACCGCGCCGGCCACGCCGTCGCCGTCGTCTGGCCGGGGTCGGGCGAGGGCACGGTCGGGGTTGACCTCGAGCTCGTCGAGCCGCGCAGCGAGGGGTTCGTCACCGACTTCCTCACGCCGGGCGAGGTCGCCTACCTGCGCCGGATGCGCGAGGAGACGGGCGAGGAGGGTTGGCAGCTGGCCGCCAACCTCGTGTGGTCGGCGAAGGAGTCCGCACTCAAGGTGATCCGGGTCGGGCTGCGCGCCGACACCCGGACCGTCGAGGTGGGCGTCGGGCACCTGGTCCGCGACGACGGATGGGCCGAGCTCACCGTGCGGCGGCGGGACGGGCGAGTGGTTCCCGGGTGGTGGCGGCACGAGGGCGCGTTCGTCCTGACGGTCGCCTCCGCGACGGCCCAGGAGCCACCCGAGCCGATGGTGGGGAGCGTCCCGCTCGGGGTGGCGAAGCCGGTGCACAGCTGGCTCGACGACCCCGCGCCGTCCTGACCCGCAGGCGCCTCAGGACGTCGGTGCGAAGGCGGCCATGCCCCGCTCGAGCGCCCCGACGACCCAGGGCCGCAGCTCGTCGGGGGCGATGATCTCGTCGACCGACCCGACCCGCAGCGCACGCTCGATGGTGTGGATGGAGTCGAACTCCTCGGCCACCTCCCCGAGCTTCTCGGAGCGCACCGCGGCCGTCGTCCTCGCGAGGGCGTGCCGCTTCTTCGCGGCGTCGAGACCGGAGGCCGCCTCCGCCTCGGAGCGGGCCGCCACGACGCGGGGGTCCTTCTCCGTGCGTTGCTTGACCTCGCGGGCGAAGACCGTCGCGGCGGCCGGTGCCCCGCCGATGACCGAGGCGTAGGACCCCTCGACGGCGGCGATCGCCATCGACTCGGTGAGCGCCTTGGAGAAGACGACGAAGGCGCCTCCGTGGTAGCGCGAGACGACGACGAAGACGATCGGCCCGTCGAAGTTGGTGACCGCCCGGCCGATCTCGGCGCCGTACTCGAGCTGCCAGCGGCGCATCGACTCCGGGGAGCCGTCGAAGCCCGAGAGGTTGGCGAGGACGACGAGGGGCCGGTTGCCGCTCGTGGCGTTGATCGCCCGTGCGGTCTTCCTCGACGACTGCGGGAAGAGCGTGCCGGACGTCCACGAGGGCGGCCCGTCGGCGGGGACGAACCCCTTGCGCGGGACTGTCCGCGACTCGAGCCCGATGAGGCACACCGGGATCCCGCCGATCGTCGCGTCCCAGACGACGGAGGTGTCGGCGTGCAACCACTCGCGCCACCGCTCGAGGGGCTCGTGGTCGGCGTCGGTCACGGCGCGCATCACCGAGCGCATGTCGAACGGCTGCTTGCGGTCCGGGTTGGTCCGGGCGTCGAAGACCTCGCCGACCCGGGTGAACGTGGTGCCCGGGACCGACCGGTGCGGCGCGTCGCGGACGTCGCGTCGCACCGGGTCAGTCGTCCGCTGTCGGCGCGGGAACCGTTCCCCTGGAACGACGTACGTGAACTCGTAGTGGCGGAGCAGGAGGGCGCACGCGTCGCGGAAGCTCGGTGCCCAGTACTGGGCCTGGCCGTTGGGGCCCATGACCCGGTCGTAGCCGCCGATCCCGAAGTTGTCCTCGGCCGAGATGGCGCCGGAGAAGTCGAGGGCCTGCTTGCCGGTGAGGACCATGGCGCTGGCCGGGGTCATCACGAGGACGCCGCGGGTGTGCATGAGCATCGTCGCCTCGGCGTTCCAGTACGGCTGGCCGCCGACGTTGATCCCGGTGACGACGATGTTGACCTCGCCGCCCGCCTGGGTGAACTCGATGAGCCGGCGCAGGGTCAGCGCGATCCAGTCCATGTTCTCGGTGCCCGACTCCATCGCGATGAGGGCACCGGACGACACGGCGTACCACTCGACGGGGAGCCGGTGATCGGCGGCGTAGGCGAGGGCGGCGTTGACCCGGCGGCACTCGGGCTCCGCGAGGTTCCCCAGGCCCTGGGTCGGGTCCGAGAGCAGGGCGACCCGGGTCATCCCCTCCGGGACGACGTCGGTGAACGAGGTGAGCAACCCGACGACGAGGTGGGCGGTGTTCTCGGCGGGGGGCCGGTCGACCGGGACGAGGGTTTCGCCGTCCTCGTCGAGGTCGAGCTCGACCCAGGTGCCGCGAGGGAACGTCGAGGACCGCGCGTCCGCGGGCGCGAGCATCTGGACGACCTCGTACGGGTACGGGGCGCCGAACCGGCGTGCAGTGAGGAGCTTCTGCGCGTAGCGGGTCAGCGGACGGATCGGGTTGGGGCCCGGGTCGGAGACGCGGATGGAGGTCCCGGAGCGCCCGATGCCCTCGACGTGGATGACCTTCTCGCGCAGGCTCGGTCGGCCGTCCGCGTCGGTCTCCGGCACCTGGACGTGG
Organism: Phycicoccus sp.; assembly: GCA_035702545.1. Taxonomy (GTDB): domain Bacteria; phylum Actinomycetota; class Actinomycetes; order Actinomycetales; family Dermatophilaceae; genus DASSQJ01. The sequence continues at coordinate 601 of DASSQJ010000297.1, read as the reverse complement.
AGGACGAGCTTCTCGAGCCCGGCGCCGCGTGCGAGCGGCTCGTAGGCGGCGGCGAGTCCGGGTAGCCGGGAGCTCGGGATGTCCCAGGTCGGCCGGATCGAGAGGACCAGCCGGTTCGCGACCGGCCGCTCCTTCGGCGGGTACGTGGCGAGGGCGGTCCGCATCGCCGCGAGGGCCTGCAGGCCCATCCGCCCGAGCCGTGGGTACGTCACGGTGCCGGTCGTCTCGTCCCGGACCGCGACGAGGTCGCGGACCTCGGCGAGGGCGAACAGCCGGTGATCCTTCGGGTTCTCGTGGGCGACCCCCGAGAAGAGGTAGACGTCCTCCGGTGAGGGCAACCGCTCGAGGTCGAAGTTCGACAGGCGCCAGAGGTCGAGGCGCTTGCCGAGCATCGGGTGGAGGTTGCGGTACAGGCGGTCCTCGACGAACGGTCCGCCCTCGGGGCCCTGCCGGAAGGTCACGTGCTGGGTGCGCAGCGCCCCGGTGTCGTCGTCGACGATGCTCGTCACCGTGAGGTCGAGCCGGTGCAGCGGCCGGCCGAAGTCGCACGCGTCGACCCACCCCGCTGCCTCGGCGGCGAGGTCCTCGATCTCCGTCCGCT
>DASSQJ010000296.1:0-5032 GCA_035702545.1 Phycicoccus sp. | reverse complement strand
GACGTCGCCGTGCACCACCTGGACTCATCGGAGCGGGCCGAGCGCCTCGCCGAGCGCCTCGCCGCGCGGCTTCCCGGGGCGGGCGTCCGGGTCGTCGAGCTCGGCGCGGTCGTCGGGGCGCACGTCGGACCGGGGACGCTCGCGGTCGCCGTCGTCCCGCGCGTCGACGGCTGAGCCGGTGGGCGCGCTCGCCGTCGAGGTGCTCCTCGTCGCCCTGCTCGGCTTCCTCGTCGGGTCGGTGAACCCGGCGGCGATGCTCGCCCGGGCCCGCGGGAGCGACCTGCGCGCCTCGGGGTCCGGGAACCCGGGGGCGACGAACGCCGGCCGCGTGCTCGGCCGGAAGTGGGGGGTCCTCGTCCTCGTCCTCGACGTCCTCAAGGCCTACCTGCCGACCCTGGTCGTCCTCCGGTCGATGGGGCTGCTCCCGGCGCTCGTCACCGGCTTCGCCGTCGTCCTCGGGCACGCCTTCAGCCCCTTCCTCGGGGGTCGCGGGGGCAAAGGCGTGGCCTGTGCGCTCGGGGCGATCCTCGCCGTCGCCCCGTGGGTGGCGCTCGGGTCGGTCGCTGTCTTCGGGCTGGCGATGACCGTCGTCACCTACGTCGGGGAGGCGTCGGTCGTCGTCACCACTGCGCTGGTCGTCCTCGGGGCCCTTGCGGGGCTGGGCCTGGTGCCGTGGCTCGAGCCGGCCGTCGGGTGGTGGCTGGTCCTGCTCAGCCTCTTCGTCCTCTCCCGGCACCGGCGCAACATCCGGGCCTGGCTCACCCGCCGCGGCTGGGCGGCTGGACGGGCCGACGCGCCCTGACCCCTCCTGACGTGGGCGGATGCCGCCCGCGCTCCCGCCGTGCTCTCGGGAGGCGGGAACCCCGGCGTCGGGCTACGTTGCCGGAAGCGCCCACCACGGCGCTCCGGGGTCGCCCGGACCGACGCCGAGCCCGCCCGGAGGGGGCGAGGCAGACCACCATCCGAGGGAGAAACCATGTCCGCACCTTCCCGTCGGCGACTGGGCCTGCTCGGCCTGGCCGTCGCGGTGGCGACGACGCTCGGGTTCGCGGGAACCGCGAACGCGTCGACCACGGCCGACCAGCCGACGTCGACCCCCGTCGACATCGCCACTCCTGACGGCATGCTCATGAGCTACGTCGTCAATGCCAAGGTCGCCAACCCGGGCCAGACCCGGCTCGTCGAGCGCGCCGTCGAGGCCGCCGGCGGCGTCGTCGTCCAGTCGTGGCCGCAGATCGGCGTCGTCGTCGCGCACAGCGACCGCGCCGCCTTCCGGACCGACGTGCGCGCCGAGGGCGGCAACGCCGTCGACTCGGTCGGCGCCACCCGGACCGTCTCGGTGTCGGAGGGCACCCCGGCCGGCATCCAGACCCCGTGGGGCCCCGGTGCCGCCGACTACAAGAAGGGCGCGAAGAAGAGCGTCAACGGCGACATCCCCGGTGAGGAGACGCCCGCGACCGGCAGCGACCCCCTCGAGTCGTTGCAGTGGGACATGAGGGTCATCAATGCCGACGACGCCCACGCGGTGACCGGTGGGAACCCGAACGTCGTCGTCGGCGTCCTCGACAGTGGCATCGACGCGACGCACGAGGACCTGAAGGCGAACCTCGACATCGCCGACTCCGTCAACTGCTCGGATGCCGGGCGACCGGAGACCTCCCTGGCGGGGTGGCAGCCGACGACGAGCGGACACGGCACCCACGTGGCCGGCACCATCGCCGCGGCGCGCAACGGTGTCGGGGTCGTCGGGGTCGCCCCCCACGTGAGGATGGCCTCGGTCAAGGTCGTCAACGACGACGGCTTCATCTACCCGGAGTACGCCGTCTGCGGCTTCGTCTGGGCCGGGATGACACACATGGACGTGACGAACAACAGCTACTACGTCGACCCGTTCATGTTCTACTGCGAGGACCAGCCGGACCAGTACGCCGCCAAGGAGGCCGTGCGCCGCGCCGTGGCCTGGTCGACGAAGCAGGGCGTGGTCCACGCGGCCGCCGCCGGCAACGCCTCGTACGACCTCGCGAACAAGACGACGGACGCGACGAGCCCCGATGACGGCACGCCGGTGAACCGGGTCATCAACAACGGCTGCCAGGACATCCCGACCGAGCTCGACGGCGTCGTGACGGTCTCGTCGCTCCAGGAGTTCCCCACGGGTTCCGGACAGACCCGCCTGTCGTCGTTCTCGAACCGCGGCCTCGGCATCATCGACGTCGCGGCCCCCGGCTCGACGATCCGGTCGACGTACCCGTTCACGAACCGGTACGTCAACCTCAGCGGGACGTCGATGGCCTCGCCGCACGTGGCCGGCGTTCTTGCGCTGCTGAAGTCGACGCACCCGTCGTGGACGCCCACGCAGCTGGTCGCGGCGGTCAAGGCCGAGGCGATGGACAAGCCGTGTGCGAACATCGCCGTCGGCGCGCCGTGCGTCGGGCCGGCCGAGGACAACAGCTACTTCGGTGACGGAGTGGTGGACGCCTTCGCGGCGGTGCAGTGACCGACTCCGCCCGGCGGTAGCCGGCGGCCGGTGAGGGCCGGGATCCGCTCGGGTCCCGGCCCTCGTCGTCCGGCCGTCCGGCCGCCCGTCCGGCCGTCCCGCCGTGCGTCGAGGGGCGGTCGTGCGTCGTTGCGTGGTCGTCCACAGGCGGGCCGGTGCGACCGCTCGTCCACAGGACCGCCGAGGGTGGCTGCCCGGATGCTCTCGGCTGCCTAGCGTCCTGCCATGCGCCGCCGTCCGCCTCCCGAGGTCCCGTCCCCGCGGGCTCTCGCCAGGCTGCACGCGGGGGAGCGGGGGAGAGCGGGTGTCCCTCCGGTGGCGGAGCCGGCGCCCGGGCCGCGGGAGTTCGTCGCGAGGGTGGAGGACCTCTCCATCGCCCCGGGACGACGGGTGGGGGAGTCTCCCGAGGGCGGGGGCGGGCGGCACCGTCGGGTCCTGCCACCGCGGCACCGGTGGCTCCGGCTGCCCTCCGCGCTCGTCGGTGCCCGGTGGCAGCCGGGCCGGGCCGCGGTGCTCGGCATGCTCGTCGCGACCGTCGTCGCGGTCCTCGTCCTCGGGCTGCGGGTGGCGTGGGCGCGCTCGGCCGACGACGGCGAGGTCATCGCGCCCGGTGGCGGGGCGCGGGCAGGGCCGAGCGGCGTGACCTCGGCCGCCGCCGGGGTCGGCCTGCCGCCGGGCGCGGGGGTGCCGGCGTCGGTGCCGGCTCCGGGGGGCGCGAGCCCCACCGCGACGTCCTCGCCCGGGCCGCCGGGATCCGGGGCGGTGGTCGTCGTCCACGTCGTCGGCCAGGTGGCCCGTCCCGGGGTCAGGGAGCTGCCGGTCGGCTCGCGGGTCTCCGACGCCGTCGCGGCAGCCGGTGGCGCCACCTCGAAGGCCGACCTGTCGGCCATCAACCTCGCCCGGGTCCTCGTCGACGGCGAGCAGGTGCGGGTGCCGAAGCCGGGTGAGGTCGTGTCGCCAACGCCCGGTGTCGGCCCGGCGCCCGGGTCCGGGTCGAGCACGGGGCCGGGGGCGGGCCCCGTCCCGCTCAACACGGCCGATGTCGCGGCGCTCGACACGCTGCCCGGCGTCGGGCCCGTGCTCGCCCAGCGGATCGTCGACTGGCGCACCGCGCACGGGAGGTTCACCACCGTCGACGAGCTCGCCGAGGTCAGCGGCATCGGCGAGAAGCTGCTCGCCCAGCTGCGGCCCCTCGTCACGACGTGAGCGAGCGGGTCCGGGTGCGCCGCTCGGACGTGCGCCTCGTCGGGCCTGCCGTCGCCGCATGGGTCGTCGCGGCCGCCACCCTGGGCGCGGGCGTCGGTGTGCGGGTTGCGGTCGTCGGTGGGTTCGTCCTCGGGGCCGTCGCCGTGTGGTGGTCGGGCCGTGGACGGGCCGGATGGGCCCGGGCCGTCCGCTGGCCGCTGGTGCTCACCGTCCTCGTCGTCGCGCTGCTCCAGTGCGCGGCGGTCGCCCAGGGCCTGGTCCGGGACCGCGGGGGAGTGACCGACCTGGCCGCGGACCGTCCGGCGGTGCGCGCTGTAGCGGTGCTCACCGGCGACCCCGTCCTCCTGTCCGGGCGCGAGGGCGAGCGGCAACGGGTGCTGCGCGAGGTGACCGTCACGCACCTCACCGTCCGCGGACGTGAGGTCGCCACCTCTGCGCCCGTCCTGCTCACCGGCGGCGAAGCGCTGCTCTCCCCGGCGTGGCGGTCGACCGTCGAGGTGCGCGGGCGGCTGGGGCCGGTGGACCCCGGCGACGACCGCGTCGCCACCCTCGCGGTCGCCGCGCCGGCCCGGATCCTCGAGCCGCCCGGGTCGGTCGCCGCCGGGGCGGAACGGTTGCGCGCCGGGCTGAGGGCCGCCCTCGACGGCGCACCCGAGGACGCCCGTGGGCTCCTCCCTGGCCTCGTCATCGGCGACACGAGCCGCACGCCCGCGGAGCTCACCGAGGCGATGCGGGCCACCGGGATGACCCACCTCACCGCGGTGAGCGGGGCCAACGTCGCCGTCGTCGTCGGCATGGTGCTCGGCCTCTGCGGGGTGCTCGGGCTGCCGCGACGGCTGCGACCGGTCCTCGCCGGTGCCGCGCTCGCCGGGTTCGTCGTCCTCGCCCGGCCGGAACCGAGCGTCGTGCGGGCTGCCGCGATGGGCGCCATCGGCCTGCTCGGCCTCAGCCGCTCGCGACGCTCGGCAGGGCTGCCGGTGCTCGGCGGCGCGGTCGTCGTCGTCCTCACCCTCGATCCGTGGCTGGCCCGGTCGTACGGCTTCGCCCTGTCGACGCTCGCGACGCTCGGGCTGCTCCTGTTCACCCGGCCCTGGGGCGACGCGGTGGCCGGCCGCCTGCCCCGGCGGTTGGCGCCGCTCGGACCGGCGCTCGCCGTGCCGGTGGCGGCCCAGGTCGCCACGGCGCCGGTCGTCGTCCTGCTCCAGGGGTCGGTGAGCATCGTCGGGGTCCTCGCCAACCTGCTCGCCGCGCCGCTCGTCCCGCCCGCGACGGTCGCCGGGGTCGTCGCGGCGCTCGTCTCGGTCGTCTGGATGCGCGGGGCCGAGCTCG
>DASSQJ010000295.1:0-2654 GCA_035702545.1 Phycicoccus sp. | reverse complement strand
TGGGCGTCACGCAGGACGTCGAGGGTGTCGTCCGTCGAGGCGTCGTCGATGCAGAGCAGCTCGTAGCTGAGCTCGCTGGCGTCGAGGGCCGCGGAGATCCGCTCGATCTCGCGGAGCACGTGGGCGCCCTCGTTGTAGCAGGGCAGGACGACCGTGACGTACGGGGCGGGGCCGGGGCCGCCGGGACCGTCCTCGATGACGTGGCCGGGACGGTGGACCATCCGTACGGATGGTTCGCCGGCCGCGGCGGCCGGGTCGTCGTCGCGGCCTGCGGGCTCGCCGGGACGCACCTCGATCCGCTCGGTCGCGGCGGCGTGGATCGCGTCGTGGTCGGCGTGCTCGTTCATCGGCGGTGAGCCTACCTGCGGGCGCCGGCCGCCCCGGCCATCCGGACGGGATGGCCACCCTCCTGAGTCATCCCGATGACGGCCCTCGCGAGGCATCCGCATGGATGGTCGCCCTCGCGGGGCAACCGGGTGACCGCCGGCCCGAGGCAACCGCATGGATGGTGTCCCTCGTGAGCCAAGCGGATGGTCTCCCCCGTGAACCACGTGGTGCGGACCCGGGGGTCACGCGCCGTCGATGAGGCGGGCCACCGCCTTCTCGATCGCCGCCTGCCGGGCGTCGTCGTCGCGGTACCGGCGGGCCAGGGTGCCGGCGATCGTCACGCCGGACTCGTACTGGTCGATGACCCGGGGGTCGATGTAGGACTTGCGCGCGATCGTCGGGGTGTTCCCGAGGTAGGCGGCCACCTCCTCGACCGCCGCCTTGACCGCGCGCTTCCGCGAGGCGGTCGAGTGCCCCTTCTCCGGGGACTGCGCGAGGGCGACCGCGGCGAGCACGGTTGCGTGCCACGTCCGGAAGTCCTTGGCGGTGAGGTCCTCGTGGACCATCTCCGTGATGTAGGCGTTGACGGCCGCGGCGTCGAGGTCGGCCCACCGGGCCTCGCCCCGGTACGCGAGCAGCCGGGCCGACCCGCCCCGCCGCCGCCGCATGTGGTTGAGCGACTCGATGACCTGCGGGTCGCTGATCGTTATCGAGTGCTCGATGCCGGACTTCCCGACGAAGCTGAAGACGAGGTCGGAGCCACGGCGCCGGACGTGCCGCCGCTCGAGGGTCGTCAGCCCGAAGGAGCCGTTCGCGTCGGCGTATGCGTCGCTGCCGATCCGGAAGTACCCGAGGTCGAGCAGGCGGGTGGCAGTCGCAGCGGCGCGCCCCAGCGGCATGCCCTCCGCCGTGAGGTCCTCGATGATCCGCTCCCGCGCCTTCGCGAGCCGCACGCCGGCCACCTTGACCCGGTCGAACTTCAGCTCGTCGCGCTTGGTCCGCCAGTCCGGGTGGTAGAGGTACTGCCGCCGGCCGGCCGCGTCGGTGCCCGTCGCCTGGATGTGGCCGTTGGGGTACGGGCAGATCCACACGTCGGTCCACGCGGGCGGGATGGCGAGGGACCGGATCCGCTCGACCTCCTCCCGCGGCAGCGGGTGGCCGTCGGCGTCGCGGTACGAGAAGCCCTTCCCCACCCGGCGTCGGCTCCACCCCCTCGACTGCGGGGAGACCCGCCGCAACCTAGCCATGGCGCGACCATACCGGCGCCCGGGGCCGCGACATGTCCGCAGGTCACACGATGTTCCGACACGGTGGTGCGGACACCAATGGCCCTCCGGGAGGCCGCTTTGTAGACTCAATTGACCTCTGCGGGGGTCATCGTCTTCAGGAGCAGAGGATGGGCCGGACCGGAACGTCGAACCGAGCCGTCGTCGGGTCCGGCGTCTTCACCTCGAAGCTCCGACCGCCGACGGGCGCCAGCCTGCTCCGGCGGCCGCGCCTGCTGCGCCTCCTCGACGAGGTCCTCACCGCCCCGGTGACCCTCGTCGTCGCCCCGGCCGGGTCGGGCAAGACCTCGCTGCTCGCCACGTGGGTGGCGGATGCCGACGTGCCGACCGCGTGGCTCGTCCTCGACGACGGCGACTCCGACCAGGCGCGGCTGTGGACCGCGCTCCTCGCGTCCCTCGACGGGCTGGTCCCGGGGGTGGGGGGCGACGCGAGGGTGCTTCTCGGGGCGCGGGCCGACACCGAGGAGGTCGCGGCCGCCCTCATCGCCGAGCTCGACGACGCCCATGTCGAGTCTGCGGTCCTCGTCATCGACGACAGCCACCTGGTCCGAGCCGGTTCCGAGTCCGCGCGGGCGCTGACGGCGTTCGCCGAGCACCTGCCCCCGTGGCTGCACCTCGTCGTCATGGGCCGGGAGGGCATGGAGCTCCCCATCGCCCGCCATCGGGCCCGTGGGTCGCTCGGCGAGATCCGCTACGAGGAGCTCCGCTTCTCCGAGGAGGAGTCCACGGAGCTGCTCGCCAGCCTCGCTCCCCACCTCCCGCCCGACGGGGTGGCCCAGGCAGCGCGTCGCAGCGACGGTTGGGCCGCCGCCCTCCGGCTGACGGCGCTGGCGTCGCGCTCCGCGTGGGCCCGGAACGCCGCGGGGACCAGCGCCGGGGTCACGAGCGACGAGCACCTGCTCAAGGAGTACCTCCGCGACGAGGTGCTCGACGGCCTCCCCTCCGGGATGCTCGCCGCGTTGCGGGCCGCGGCGGTCGTCGACCGCATCGACCCCGTCCTCGGTGAGGCGATGACCGGCGACCCTGAAACCGGCGCTCACC
>DASSQJ010000294.1:0-3113 GCA_035702545.1 Phycicoccus sp. | reverse complement strand
AGGGGCCTGCTCGGGGCGGCCCCGGAGGACGAGGCGGAGCACCTGGTGCTCGGGGTCCTGCGCGTCGCACGAGGCCTCGACCGCGTCGGCGAGGCGCGCCCGCACCGTCACGTCGTGGCGCAGCGCCCGCTCGAGGACCCGCGCGAGGACGTCGGCTGCCGGGCTGCGCGGGATGATCGCGCAGAGCTCCACCTCGCCGGCTCCGGGGTCGAGGTACCACGCCGGGGTGTGGGGGAGCACGGACGTGGCGGGCGGGGCCGGGACCGTCGGGCCGTCGGGCAGCTCGAGGTCGAGGTCGCGGGGGATCCGGGGTCCGACGACCCAGAGGACGGCGTTGCCGCGGGTGAACGCGACCGAGGTCCACGTCGTGACGTCGACCTCGCCGAGGCCGGGCAGGCCGATCTCCGGGTAGGACTCCAGGCCGTGGGCCTGCGCGCCGTGCCGGACGGCGGAGCTGCGCCGCGAGGAGCGGTCGGTGGCGACGTCCTCGGTGTCGAGGACCGCGCGGACCGTGGCGAGGTGCTCCACGGGCGGCTCCCGCAGGGCGGCGCAGACGCCGTTCAGCACTCGGGCCACCTCGGCAGCGTCGCCCGACGCGCGGAACTCGGTGTGCACCACGCCGGTCGTCCCGTGCGCGTGGACGTCGCCGGTGACGTCGTGCAGGGCGAGGTGCTGGACGAGGTGGGTGAGCCCGCGGACGGCCAGGGACTCGTCGGCCTGGCCGACGCGGAACACGAGGCCGGCGTGCACCGTCGGGTCGTCGCGCTCGACGAAGAGGGTGTAGACGCCGTCGACGGTCGTCTCGGTGACGTTCACGAGGCGTCCTCCTCGGCGACCGTGAGGGCGGCCGCCCGGACCGCCTCGAGCCGCTCGTGGTGCTGGCCGACCCGCTCCCAGACGCCGGGGTCGACGAGCGGACCGAGCGCCCGGAAGTGCGCGGCCGCCCGGGCCCGGCTGCCGGCGAGGCCGAAGACCACCGCGAGCTCGGTGTGGGGGACCACGGTGGCGAGGGTCAGCGGGCCGGCCGCCTCGAGCCAGCGGTCCGAGGCCGACTCGGCCTCCCCGGCGACCTCCGGCCGGGCGAGGTAGTACGGGTTGCCTCCGCCGCTCTCGTCGAACCACCGGGCCAGGTGGGCGGCGACGACGAGGGCGGCGGCGGGGCTGCCGAACGGTGCGGTCGACGACACCGAGCGGGCGAAGGCGATCGCCTCGTCCCAGCTGCCGCCCCAGCGGGGCGCGAGGCCGTCGACCATCTGCCGGTGCGCGGTGAGCAGGTGGGGGGAGTACTCGGCGAGGCGGCCGTGGCGGCGCCAGGTCTCGGCGGTGCCGAGCCCGAGGGCGCGGGACGTCGCGAGCCGCAGCGTCCACGGGTGCGGGTCGGTGGGGTCCTCGGCGCACAGCCGGATGAGCCACAGCTCGGCCTCGACGACGCGCTCGGGGTCCTCCGCCTCGTCGGCGAGGACGAGCATCCGGTGCACCCACAGGGTGCGGGCCTCCCGGTCGGTCGGGTCCTTCTCGAGGTGCGTGTCGAGCGGGGCGTCGAGGGCGCCGGAGCGCGCGAGGACCTCGCTCGTCGCCTCGTGCTCGTCGGGGTCGCGCGCCCGGAGGTCGGCGAGACCGGCGAGCACGGTGGCGAGGTCGCCGAAGGAGGCGGCGTCGGACAGGCGTGCGAGGTCGGGGAACACCCCGGCCGGGTCGGTGACGACAGGGGGCACGGCGGCCGTCATGGAGGTGATGCTAGGGGCCGGGGCGCTCCCGCGCTCCCCGTTCCGGCGGCGAGCCGCGGAACCCCTGTCCGGCCGAGGCGCATAGGTCCGTAGGATGGGACGCCGACCGCGGGCCCGGCGGCCTCCAGCGGCCACCCGGGCGGCGGTGCTACCGACTCCTAGCCCGAAGGACCCCATCCGTGCTCCGCACCCACGAGGCCGGCACCCTGCGTGCCGCCGACACCGGCCAGACCGTCACCCTCACCGGGTGGGTGGCGAAGCGGCGTGACCACGGCGGGGTGGCCTTCATCGACCTGCGGGACGCCAGCGGCGTCGTCCAGGTCGTCGCGCGCGACGAGGTCCTCGAGGCCTCGGCGCACGACCTCCGCAGCGAGTACGTCGTCAAGGTGCTCGGCGAGGTCGCGGCGCGCGAGGACCGCAACGTCAACCCCGACCTGCCGACCGGCGAGGTCGAGGTCGTCGCCCGCGAGATCGAGGTGCTCAACCCCAGCGCACCCCTGCCGTTCCAGGTCGACGAGCGGGTCACGGTGGGGGAGGAGGCCCGGCTGCGGCACCGCTACCTCGACCTGCGCCGCCCCGGCGCCCAGTCGGCCGGCGCCGCCCTGCGCCTGCGCAGCCAGGTCAACGCCGCCGCCCGCCGGGTGCTCGGGGCCCGCGACTTCGTGGAGATCGAGACCCCGACCCTCACGCGGTCCACGCCGGAGGGGGCCCGCGACTTCCTCGTCCCGGCCCGCCTGGCCCCGGGGAGCTGGTACGCGTTGCCGCAGAGCCCGCAGCTGTTCAAGCAGCTCCTCATGGTGGCGGGCATGGAGCGCTACTACCAGATCGCCCGCTGCTACCGCGACGAGGACTTCCGGGCCGACCGCCAGCCGGAGTTCACCCAGCTCGACATCGAGATGTCCTTCGTCGAGCAGGAGGACGTGCTCGAGGTGGGCGAGGCGGTCGTCCAGGAGATCTGGCGGCTCATCGGGGTGGAGCTGGACCGCCCGTTCCCGCGGATGACCTACGCCGAGGCGATGCGCCGGTTCGGCACCGACAAGCCCGACCTGCGCTTCGGCCAGGAGCTCGTCGAGTGCACGGACTTCTTCGCACAGACTCCGTTCCGGGTCTTCCAGGCCGAGTACGTCGGTGCCGTCGTCATGCCCGGCGGCGCAAGCCAGCCGCGCAAGCAGCTCGACGCCTGGCAGGAGTGGGCCAAGCAGCGCGGCGCCAAGGGCCTGGCCTACGTGCTGGTGCAGGAGGACGGCGAGCTCGGCGGCCCGGTGGCCAAGAACCTCACCGACGCCGAGCGCGACGGCCTCGCCGCCCAGGTCGGTGCGAAGCCGGGGGACTGCGTGTTCTTCGGCGCCGGGTCCACGCGCTCCAGCCGTGCGCTGCTCGGTGCCG
>DASSQJ010000293.1:0-4694 GCA_035702545.1 Phycicoccus sp. | reverse complement strand
GATCGCCGCTGCGACCCGGCCGGGTGGCGTCGCCCCACTCGACGGGCCGGATCCGACCGGCCACCGAACAGGACTCCGGTGCGGAGTTCGACGTCGTCGTCGTCGGGTCGGGGGCGGGCGGAGCCGTCGTCGCCGCGGAGCTGGCGGAGTCCGGTCTCGCGGTCGCGGTCCTCGAGGACGGTGAGCACCACGCCACCGGCGCGTTCACGACCCGCACCCTCGACATGCTCCGGATGCTCTACCGCGACGGCGGTGCGGCGACAACGCTCGGCCGCGCCCCCATCCAGTTCTCCGAGGGACGCTGTGTGGGTGGCTCGACCGTGGTCAACGGCGGGATGGCGTTCCGGCCGTCGGAGCGGGTGCTCGCACGGTGGGCGTCCGCGGCCGGGCTCCCCGGGCTCGACCTCGAGGACCAGTACGCCCGGGTCGAGAGGTTCCTGTCGGTGGGTCCCCCTGATCGCGAGTCGATCGGCCGCGACCAGCAGCTGCTCCGCGCCGGCGCCGATCGGCTCGGCTGGCTGACCATCGACTGCCGACGCGCCCACGTCCACTGCGGCGGCTGCAACGTCTGCGTGTGGGGCTGCCCGACCGGCGCGAAGCAGTCGGCGCTCGTCTCCTACCTGCCCCGCGCCGTCTCGTTCGGGGCGACCGTGTTGACGGGATGTCGCGCCGAACGCGTGCTCCTGGACGGCAAGCGCGCGGTCGGGGTGATCGCCGAGGTGGGAGGCCGCCAGGTCTGCGTCCGGGCGCGACGCGTCGTGCTCGCCGCCGGTGCCGTGCAGACGCCTGCCCTGCTCCAGCGCTCCCGGATCGCGACACCGTCCCGCCAGGTCGGACGCAACCTCACGCTCCACCCCGGGGCTGCCGTGACCGCGGTGTTCGACGAGGTCGTCGACGGCTGGACCGGCGCCCACCAGTCCTACCAGGTCCGTGAGTTCGAGAGGGAGGGGATCATCCTCGCCGCCGTCAACCTGCCGCCGTCGCTCGTCAGCAGGGCCCTCCACCTCAGTGGCTCCGGGCTGGCGGAGGTGATGGCCCAATACCCGCGGATGGTGACGGCGGGGGTGCTCGTCGAGGACACCGGTGCGGGCCGGGTCCGGGCGGTGGGCAGCCGGGACGTCGCCGTCACGTACCCGGTCAGCGCGCGGGACTCGGCCCGCGTGGTCCGGGGGGTGAGCCTGCTCGGGGAGGCCCTCTTCGCAGCCGGCGCACGGCAGCTCCACCTGCCGATCGCAGGAGCCCCGACCGTCGCCACGATGGACGCGCTGCGACGGCTCACCGACGTGCCGGTCGCGCCGGCGCGCCTCGACCTCTCCACGGTGCACCTCATGGGGACCGCCCGCCTGGGTGCCGACCCGGCCACGTCGGTGTGCGACCCCCACGGCGCGGTGCGCGACACCGACCGGCTGTCCGTCGCCGACGCGAGCCTCTTCCCGGGCCCGGTCGGGGTGAACCCCCAACTCACCGTCATGGCGCTGGCGACCCGGGTGGCGGAGAGGATCATCGACACGTGGTGACCCCGACGCCGGAGTACCTCGAGCTCGTCGCGCAACCCCAGCGAGCGCTGCACCGGTCCATGCTGCGCGGGACGTGCCCCCATCCCGACGACCTCGTGGGCCGCGAGTTCCGCGGCACGAACACGCCCGCGGCCTCCCGGCTGCTCGGCATCCGCCGGTTCGTCAAGGGCTTCGAGCTCGGGGAGGACGGCGCCGTCATCGGCTACAACCGGCGGGTCCGCGGGACCGACCTCACCTCCCCGTGGGTGGCGAGCACCTGGCACGGCAGGCCGCGGTTCGGCTACTTCACCGTCACGCCTGTCGACCCGGTGGCGCTCGACAACCGCTACCTCGACGCGCTCCTGCTCGACTACGGCAGCGGGCTCAACGAGCCACACGACCCCACCGCTGTGCTGCGTGACTACCTCGTGCGCACCGGGTCCGGGCTGCTGCTCGGCCACGCCTTCCTCGCGCTCGGACGCCTGCGGGTGCCCGTCGGGTACTTCGTCCTCGAACCCCTACAGGCCTCGGGGGCCGCCGACGACGTCGGGCCACCCGGCGCGCCCTAGCGCCCGGCACCGCACCCAGCCCGGGCGCCCCTCACACCTCGGGGCCCCTGACGGGACCGTCGGCACGTGGGACGCTGGGGGCATGCAGAGCAGCGGCGACGACCCGCGCGACGCGCTCATCCGGCTCGTCCGGGAGTCCGTCATCGGCGAGGACCACGTCATGGAGACGCCGTACGGTCGGAGGCGGGTGACCTACGCGGACTACACCGCCTCCGGGCGGGCGCTGACCTTCATCGAGGACTTCATCCGGAACGAGGTGCTGCCGGGGTACGCGAACACCCACACCGAGTCCAGTGGTACCGGCCTGCAGACGACGCGGTTGCGCGAGGACGCCCGCCGGATCATCCACGACGCGGTGCGCGGCGACGAGGACACCGTCGTCGTCTTCGCCGGGTCCGGCTGCACCGGGGCGATCGACAAGCTCATCGGCGTCCTCGGCCTACGCATCCCGAGCGCCCTCGAGGACCGGTGGCACGTCTCCCGGCACATCCCGTCCGACCAGCGGCCGGTCGTCTTCATCGGCCCCTACGAGCACCACAGCAACGAGATCCCCTGGCGGGAGTCCGTCGCGGACGTCGTGACCATCCGGGAGGACGCCGACGGTGAGATCTGCCAGGCCACCCTGCGCGCCGCCCTCGAGGAGTACGCCGACCGGCCACTGAAGATCGGCTCGTTCAGCGCCGCCTCGAACGTCACGGGAATCGTGTCGGACACCCACGGCATCTCGACCCTGCTCCACGAGCACGGGGCGCTCGCCTTCTGGGACTTCGCGGCCGCCGGGCCGTACGTCGACATCGAGATGACCGCCCCCGAGGGCGGCGACCCGCGGGCCTACAAGGACGCGATCTTCCTCTCGCCGCACAAGTTCATCGGCGGCCCCGCGACCCCCGGGGTGCTCGTCGCGCGTCGACAGCTGTTCACGAACCGGGTCCCCGTCGTCCCCGGCGGCGGGACGGTGGCCTACGTCAACCCCGAGGACCACGCCTACCTCGCCGACCCCGCGCACCGCGAGGAGGGCGGGACGCCGGCGATCATCGAGGCGGTCCGCGCCGGGCTCGTCTTCCAGCTCAAGGAGGCGGTGGGAGCGGAGACCATCCGGGCCCGCGAGGAGCGCTTCCTGCGCCGGGCGGTCGAGGCGTGGTCGCGCGAGCCGACGATCGAGATCCTCGGCAACCTCGAGGCCCCGCGGCTCTCCATCGTCTCCTTCGTCGTCCGCTCCCCCTCGGGGAGCTACCTCCACCACAACTTCGTCGTCGCGGTGCTCAACGACCTCTTCGGCATCCAGTCGCGGGGCGGCTGCTCGTGCGCCGGGCCCTACGGCCACCGGCTCCTCGGCATCGACATCGAGCGCAGCCACGAGTTCGAGCGGGAGATCACCGGCGGCTGCGAGGGCATCAAGCCGGGATGGGTGCGGGTCAACTTCAACTACTTCATCTCCGACACCGTCGCCGACTACGTCGTCGAGGCGGTCCGGATGGTCGCCCGGGACGGCTGGCGCCTCCTCGGGGACTACGTCTTCGACCCGGTCACCGGGCGCTGGCGGCACCGGGCCGGGGTCGTCGAGCCGCCGATCCGCCTCGGCGAGGTGCGTTACGGGGCGGACGGCACGGTGTCGATGCCGCGCTCGGACGCCGTGGGCGCCGAGGAGATGCTCGTGGACCAGCTGCGGGAGGCGGCCGCGGTGCTCGCCGCGGCGACACCGCCCGGGCCCGGGCACGACCGGCACGTGTCGGCCGACTTCGAGCACCTGCGGTGGTTCGACCTGCCCGAGGGGAGCGTCGTCACCGCCCCGTGACGCCCGGCCCGGGGCGGATGGTCTCCACGCCGACGACCGCGTCGGGATCGAGCGGGCCGTAGAGGTGCGGGAAGAGCTCGGGGGAGCCCGTCGCAGGGGCCTCCCAGCGCAGCGGCGCGGTGAGCCGGTCCGGATCGACGGTGAGGAGGAGGAGCGGTCCGGCGTGGTCGGCGTAGTACCGCTCGAGCACGCCCGGCCACTGGGCCGCGGTCGAGAGGTGGACGAACCCGACGTCGTCGAGCGAACGGCCGCGCGTCGAGCGGTCGTACCGGCCGCGGCGCCGGGCGGTGTCCCAGTCCGAGGCCTCGGCGACGTGGAAGAGCGGCTCAGCCACGCGGGTACTCCTGGCCCGCGACGAAGCGGTCGTACATCTCCTCGGTGACCTCGCCGCGCCTCGCGGCCTCCGAGAGGAACCTCCCCGAGTCCTTGACGGTCCGCTCCTGGCTGGAGTGGTCGAGGTGGACGATGCCGAACCTCGGCCCGTCACCCTCGGACCACTCCCAGTTGTCGACGAAGCACCAGTGGTAGTAGCGCTCTACCGGCAGCCCCGAACCGGCGAGCGCGCCGAGGTGGTCATGGAGGAACCTGGCCCGGTACGCGTCGGACGCGTCGCAGACCCCGTTCTCGGTGACCCACACCGGCCCCGGGTAGCGCTCGTGCAGCCGCCGGACGACGTCGACGAGTCCCGCGGGGTGGATCTCCCAGCCGAGGTCGTTGACCGGCTGCCCGGGGAAGGTGCCGTCGGCCAGCCGGCTCACCGCGGTGCGCGAGTAGTAGTTGACGCCGAGGTAGTCGTAGTGGGCCCCGGGCCGGACGTCGCGCGGCTGCCCACCG
>DASSQJ010000292.1:0-5040 GCA_035702545.1 Phycicoccus sp. | reverse complement strand
GAGGGGGTCGGCGCCGCCGTGCCCGCGCTCGTCGACCGGACGGGAGGCGTCGTGGTGGACGGCCGCGAGTCGCTGGTCACCGTCATCGCCGTCGACCCCGTCGCCTATGCGGCGCTCCTGGCCGACACGGCGGCCGCCGTCGACCTCCCGCCGATGACCGCGTCGGGTGGCGAGCTGCCCGTGGTCCTCAGCGGCGGGCCGTCGGCTGACCGGTTCGACCTCGTCGTGCGGGGGAGCAGCCTGCCGGCCCGGCGCGTCGGCACCGCCCCGGGACTCGTCCGCGCCTTCGGCGACCGGGAGGTCCCGGTGGCGCTCGTCCCGTTCGCCGCCCTCGCCGACGCGCACCCCGGCACGCAGCCGGACACGGTGTTCCTGGTGGCCACCGCCGACGCCCAGCGGGCCTTGGCGGACAGCGCACGCCGTGACCGGTCCGAGCTCGGCGGACTGGTGACGCGGGTCGTCACGGTGGAGGCCCAGCGCACGTCCGTCTCCGACCGTGCCCTCGCGCGGTTCCTCACCGCGTCGTACCTCGGCGGCACCGTCCTGGGCGGAATCCTCACTCTCCTCGCGCTCCTCCTGCTCCTCGAGACGACCCGCCCGGCCCGCACCCAGCTCGTCATCCGGTTGCGGACGTTGGGTCTGCCGCACGGGGGAGAGCGCCGGCTCGCGTGGAGCGAGGTGATGCCGCTCCTCTCCGTGGGCGTCCTCGCCGGCGTGCTCGCAGGGGTCTACGCGCCCGTCGCGGTGGCTGCGGCCCTCGACCTCTCGCCGTTCACCGGGGCCGTCGGGCGCCTTCCCGTCGAGCCCCGCCCGGTCGCCGGCGCCCTCGCCGGGGCCGGCGTCCTCGTCCTGGGAGCCCTCGCGCTCCTCACCGACGCCGTGTCGGCCCGGCACGGCGACCTCGCCCAGCACCTGCGTAGAGGAGACTCCGCATGAACCCCACGACGAGGGGTGGTCCCTCCCCGGACGGGGACGGCAGCCCGCACATCCTCTGCGACAACCTCGTCCGCATCTTCACCTCCGAGGGTGTCGAGGTCGTGGCGCTCCAGGGCCTCGACCTCGCCGTCGGGCGCGGAGACTTCGTCGCCCTGGTCGGCGCCTCGGGGTCGGGGAAGTCGACGCTCCTCGCGATCCTCTCCGGCCTCGACACCCCGAGCGCGGGCCTGGTGCGCGTCGCGGGCCGCGACCTGCTCTCGATGTCCACGCGTGACCGTCTGCGGTACCGGCGCCACACCGTCGGATTCCTCTACCAGCAGGCCGGCGCCAACCTCCTGCCCTACCTCACCGCGCTCGAGAACGTCGAGCTCCCGATGGCGCTGGCCTCGGTCCCGCGGGCGGCGCGCGGCGCCCGGGCCCGCGAGACCCTCGAGCTGCTCGGCGTCCCCGACTGCGCCGACCGGCGCCCGCAGGAGATGTCGGGTGGCCAGCAGCAGCGGGTGGCCCTCGGGGTGGCGCTCGCCAACCGACCTGAGGTCCTGCTCGCCGACGAGCCGACCGGCGAGCTCGACAGCCGCAGCAGCGACGAGGTCTTCGCCGCGATGCGCGAGGCCAACACCGCGTTGGGAACCACCGTCCTCGTCGTCACCCACGACCCGCACGTCAGTGAGCACGTGGCGCGCACCGTCGGCATCCGGGACGGTCGCACGTCCTCGGAGGTGCGACGCCGTCGCGCGGTCGACGAGCACGGCAACGAGGGCCTGGTGGCCGAGGAGTTCGCCGTGCTCGACCGTGCCGGCCGGCTCCAGCTGCCGAAGGCGTTCACGGCCGCGCTGGAGATGAGGGACCGTGTCCGGCTCGACCTCGAGACCGATCACATCGGCGTCTGGCCGTCGGCCAGGGACGAGGAGGAGGGCGCATGAGCGACCACCTCGAGGTCCACGACGTGCACCGCACCTTCCGGTCGGGCGGCGGCGAGGTGCACGCTCTCAGGGGAGTGTCGCTGTCCGCGGCGCACGGCGAGCTCGTCGCGGTGCGCGGCCGGTCCGGCTCGGGGAAGACGACGCTCCTCAACGTCATCGGGGGCCTTGACCGGCCGGACTCCGGCCGCGTCGTGCTCGACGGTGACGAGGTCACCGCGATGGACGACGCCGGCCTGCTGGCGCTGCGCCGCGGTCACGTCTCCTACGTCTTCCAGTCCTTCGGGCTCGTGCCGATCCTCACGGCACGGGAGAACGTGGGCATCCCGCTGCGGCTGCGTGACGTGGACCCCGAGGAGCGCGAGCAGCGGGTCGCCGAGGCGCTCGAGCACGTGGGCCTCTCGGGCCACGTCAACCAGCGGCCCGGAGAGCTCTCCGGAGGCCAGCAGCAACGCGTCGCGCTGGCGCGGGCGCTCGTCGCCGGCCCGGACCTGCTCCTCGCCGACGAGCCCACGGGCCAGCTGGACTCGGAGACCGCCCGGGAGATCATGCGGCTCATCGCGCGGCTCGCCAAGGAGGAGACGATGACTTGCGTCGTCACGACGCACGACCCGGTGCTCCTCTCGATGGCCGACCGTGTGTACGAGATCGCCGACGGGGTCCTCACCGGCTGAGGGCAGCGCCGCGTCAGTCGCGGGGGATCCGGACCATCCCCTCCTGGGCGACCGTCGCGGCGAGCGTCCCGTCGGCGGTGAACATCCGCCCGATGCCGAGGCCACGGTCGTTCTGCGCCGACGGCGAGTGCTGCGCGTAGAGCACCCAGTCGTCGGCGCGGGCGGGACGGTGGAACCACATCGCGTGGTCGAGGCTCGCCATCCGCAGGCCGGGCCGGGCCCACGGCACCGCGTGCGCCCGGAGGACCGGCTCGAGGAGCGAGTAGTCGGACGCGTACGCGAGCACCGCCTCGTGGACGAGCGGGTCGTCGGGCAGCTCGCCCTTGGCGCGGAGCCAGACGTGCTGGTCGGGCGTGGGGTCCGTCGGCGGGCTCGCGAAGAGGTTGCCCTCGACGTGGCGCAGGTCGATGGCCCGGTCGGCGAAGTGCTTGACACGGGGGTCGTCGACACCGGCGAAGAGGTCGGTGAGGGACGGGATGCTGTCCGCGGGCGGGACGTCGGGCATCGCGTCCTGGTGGTCCAGGCCGTCGACCGGCACCTGGAACGACGTGCTCATCGAGAGGATGGGCTTGCCGTGCTGGATGGCGTGGACCCGCCGGGTCGAGAAGGAGCGGCCGTCGCGCATCCGCTCGACGCTGAAGGTGATCGGCTGGGTGTCGTCGCCGGGGCGCATGAAGTACGCGTGGAGCGAGTGCAGCCGACGTGGCTCCCCGGGCACGTCGAGCACCGTGCGGCCGGAGGCGACGACGCCCTGGGCGAGGACCTGACCGCCGAAGACCCGCCCGTGCGGCTGCTTCTGGCTACGCCCCCGGAAGAGGGTGATGTCCTCGGCGAAGGTGTCCGGCAGGCGCAGCTCCGGGTCGCTGCCCGAGCGCGGCTGCACGCTGACCTGGGCCGAGCCGAGCTCCTCGAGGTCGAGGGTCTCGAGCAGGTCGACGAGCGGGGCGGGCTTCTCGGTGCTCACCCGCGCACGATAGCGACCGAGGCGCGCCCACGGCTCAGGCGACGAGCCCCCGTCGCGGCCGGGGGGCGCGGCTCGAGGAGAGGAGGCGGCCGGTGGAACCGGCCCGGACCCGTTCGGCGGCCCGGGCCAGCCGGGCCACCGCCTCGGTCATGACGGCCGGGGTGAGGACGTGGGGGATGCGCACCCACCGCTCGAGGCCGCCGTCGACGGCGAACCGCGGTCCGGCGGCGAGCAGCAGCCCCTCGTCCTCCGCGGCGACGGCCAGGGTGTTGGCGTCGAGGCCGTCCGGGAGCTCGCACCACAGCGAGAGACCGCCGCGGGCGACGGTGAACCGGACGTCGGGCAGGCATTCGGAGAGCGCGGCCGATGTCGCGTCGCGGGAGGCGACGAGGTCCCCGCGGCGCTCCTCGGTGATGCCGGGGGAGGCGCGCATCAGCTCGAGGAGGACGAGCTGCTCGAGCACCGGCGCCCCGAGGTCGCTCGACGCCCTCGACTCGACGAGCGCGCCGACCGCACCACGACGGGGGGCCCGCACCCATCCGGTGCGCAGCCCGCCCCAGTGCGACTTCGAGGCGCTGCCGACGGTGACGGTCGCCGGCGAGTGGGCGGCGAAGGGGAGGGGCATCGGCCCTCCGGTCAGGTCGACCTCGGCGATCGTCTCGTCGACGACCGGGGCCGCCCCCGCCGCCCGGAGCGCCCCGGCCACCCGGGCGCGGTCCTCGTCGGACATCAGCGCGCCCGTCGGGTTCTGGAAGTCGGGCACGAGGACGGCCGCTCGTGCCCCCGCGGAGCGCACCGTCCGGACGACGCCGTCGACGTCCCACCCCTCCGGGTCCATCGGCAGGGCGGTGAGCCGGGCGCCGACGCCCCGGAGCACGTCGAGGGTGTTGGGGTAGCCGGGGTTCTCGACGAGGACCCGGTCCCCGTGCCCGACGAGCGAGCGGACGACGACGTTGATCCCTGCGACCGCGCCCGAGGTGACGACGACGTCGTCGGGGTCGGTGGGCAGGCCGCGCTCGGTGTACCGGGCCGCGATGACCTCGCGCAGCGCCGGGACCCCGAGGGTGAGGTAGCCGGCCCCGGCGAGGTAGCCCGGCAGCTCGGCGACGGCCCGTTCGTAGGCCTCGACGACGCCGGCCGGCGCCCGGGTCGCGGCGCAGGTGAGGTCGATGACGTCCTCCTCGGGGTCCGCCGGGTACAGCGAGCCCGCGGCCCGACGGCGGGCCGCGGAGGGCAGCGTCGCGACCGAGCCGGACCCGCGGCGGGAGACGAGGTAGCCGGTGTCCCGGAGGACCTCGTAGGCGCGGCTCACGGTGGTCCGGCTCAGGCCGAGGGCGCCGGTGAGCTCGCGCTCGCTGGGGAGGCGGGTGCCGACGGCGATCCGTCCGTCGGCGACGGCGACGCGGAGGGCGTCCGCGACCGCCCGGTAGGCCGGCCGGGCGGCGCTCACGTCGCCGACGAGGCGGGCCGCCCGGGCGGCGCTGACGGTGGGGCGCGACGTCGACATGGGGCCACTCTGCCATGATTGGCCCTCGCTTCCCCTGCC
>DASSQJ010000291.1:0-13256 GCA_035702545.1 Phycicoccus sp. | reverse complement strand
CACGTGGTGGAAGGTGATGGTGCGCAGCCAGTGCAGCGCCGGGTGTGCTCGGCGGATCTCGTTGAGCCGGGTGAGGTAGCCCGCGAGGGACCGGCCCTCCTTCGGGCCCCCCGGCTCGTAGTCCTCCCAGTGCCGGTTCTTGTACTGGTACTTCTCGTTGTCGATCTGCTCCTCGGCGCCGGGCCGGGCGACGTGCTCGATGAGCTCGTACCCCGCGTAGATGCCGTAGGTCGGCACGAGGGTGGCCGCCAGCGCCGCCCTCAGCTTCCACGCCGCCGGGCCGCCGAACTGCATGTAGGGCGTGAGGATGTCGTGGGTCGTCGGCCAGAACGACGGGCGCATGTAGTACGAGGCGTCGCCGGCCAGCTCGGTGAGGTACTCGCGCAGCTCGGCTGCCGAGTTGCGCCACGTGTAGTACGTGTAGCTCTGCTGGAAGCCCACCTTGCCGAGGGTGTGCATCATCGCCGGCTTCGTGAACGCCTCGGCGAGCCAGATGACCTCGGGGTGGTCCTCGGCGACGTCCTGGATGAGCCACTGCCAGAACTCGACCGGCTTGGTGTGTGGGTTGTCGACCCGGAAGATCGTCACACCGTGGTCGATCCACACCTGGACCACGCGCCGCACCTCGGCGTAGATCCCGGCCGGGTCGTTGTCGAAGTTCAGCGGGTAGATGTCCTGGTACTTCTTCGGCGGGTTCTCGGCGTAGGAGATGGTGCCGTCGGCGCGCGTCGTGAACCACTCCGGATGGCTCGTCACCCACGGGTGGTCGGGGGAGCACTGGAGGGCGAGGTCCATCGCGACCTCGAGGCCCAGCCCCTCGGCCGCCTCGACGAAGGCGTCGAAGTCGTCGAAGTCCCCGAGGTCGGGGTGGATCGCGTCGTGGCCGCCGTCGGGGGAGCCGATGGCGTACGGGCTGCCCGGGTCCTCGGGGCGGGCGTCGAGGGTGTTGTTCGGCCCCTTCTTCGCGGCCTGTCCGATCGGGTGGACCGGGGTGAGGTAGACGACGTCGAAGCCCATCGCCGCCACCGCCGGGAGCCGCTCGGCCGCGGTGCGCAGCGTGCCGCTCCGCCAGCGGTGCTCCTTCTCGTCGTAGCGGGCGCCCTCGCTCCTCGGGAAGAGCTCGTACCAGGCCCCGACGAGGGCCCGCTCGCGCTCGACGAGGAGCGGCAGGTCGGTGGACGGGCTGACGTGGTCGCGCAGCGGGCGCTCGCCGAGCTCGACCTCGACCGACGGGTCGGTGCCCGCCTTGAGGCGCACCATCGGCGGGCGGTCCTCGTCGCGCAGGCCGGTGACGGCGTCGTCGAGCACCCGGCGCTGGGCGGGCGTGCGGTCGCCCTCGTCGCGGGCGCGCTCGAGCAGCAGCGCCCCCTCCTCGAGCATCAGCTCGGTGTCGACGTCGGCGGCGACCTTGATCGTCGCGTCGTGCTCCCACGTGCCGTAGGGGTCGGACCAGCCCTCGACCCGGTAGGTCCACAGGCCCGTCCGGTCCGGGCGGACCCGGGCCACCCACGTGTCGAGCCCGGGGTTCGTGCACGTCATCGGCACGAGGGTCTCCGCACCGTCGGGGTCGGTGAGGACGACGGTGGCGTTGACGGCGTCGTGGCCCTCGCGGAAGACGGTGGCGGTGACCTCGACCTCCTCGTCCACGACGCACTTGGCCGGGCGGGCGCCGGCGTCGACGGCGGGCCGGACGTCGAGGACGGGGATCCGGCCGACGGGCTGCTGCGGGCTATGGGATCGCGGGGCTGCAGTCACCCTCCCGAACCTACCGGTGACGCGGGCCAAAGCGGCGGGCGATCTTCCCGTTCCCCGCGAAGGGCCCGCCGGGTGGAGGTGATGGCGCACGGAAAGCCGTGCGGGACCACCTCGACCCGGGGTGGGGGTCGTGGGGTGGAGGTGATGGCGCACGGAAAGCCGTGCGGAACCACCTTGAGCGGGCGACGCCGTCTCGTCCGTCAAGACGCTCGGGAGGGCTCCCGGGACGATGGTGGAAGCGTTTACCCATTGCCTTACGATGCTCCCTCGTGAAGGCCATCCGACGCTTCAGCGTCCGTCCCGTCCTCCCCGAGCCGGTCGCGGCGCTCGGTGACCTGGCGGCCAACCTCCGGTGGAGCTGGCACCCCCCGCTGCGCGACCTCTTCGAGTCCATCGACCCCGCGCGATGGGCGGCCGTCGGCGAGGACCCGGTCGCGATGCTCTCGGCCGTCTCGCCCGCCGAGCTCGAGCGGCTCGCCGCCGACCAGGACTTCGTCGACCGGGTCTCGCACGCCGCCTCGGCGCTCGAGCGCTACCTCGGCGAGGACCGCTGGTACCAGCAGTGGGGCGCCGACCAGGACGGCGGCGTCCCCACCTCGATCGCCTACTTCAGCGCCGAGTTCGGCATCACCGCCGCGCTCCCGCAGTACTCCGGCGGCCTCGGCATCCTCGCCGGCGACCACCTGAAGTCCGCCTCGGACATCGGTGTCCCGATCGTCGGCGTCGGGCTCTTCTACACGACCGGGTACTTCCGGCAGAGCCTGGACCGCGACGGCTGGCAGCAGGAGACCTACCCGGTCCTCGACCCGGACGGCCTGCCCCTCTCCCTGCTCCGCGAGGAGGACGGCACGCCGGTGCTCGTCCACGTCGACCTTCCGGGCGGGCGCCGCCTCGAGGCCCAGGTGTGGCGCGCCCAGGTCGGCCGGGTGCCCCTCCTCCTCCTCGACTCCGACGTCCCCTCGAACGACGACGCCGGCCGGACCGTCACCGAGCGCCTCTACGGCGGCGGCGGCGAGCTTCGCCTCCAGCAGGAGATGCTCATGGGCATCGGCGGCATCCGGGCGCTGCGGCACTGGTCCCGGCTCACCGGCGCGCCGGCCCCGGACGTCTACCACTGCAACGAGGGCCACGCCGGCTTCCTCGGCATCGAACGCATCCGCGAGCTCGTCAAGGCCGAGGGGATGACGTTCGACGCGGCCCTCGAGGCGGTGCGCGCCGCCACCGTCTTCACGACCCACACGCCGGTCCCGGCCGGCATCGACCGGTTCGACGCCGCGCTCGTCGAGCTGTACTTCGGCGGCGCCCAGGCCCTCGAGGGCGTGCCGGTGGACCGGCTGCTGGCGCTCGGCGCCGAGACCTACGAGGGCGGCTCCACCGGCGTCTTCAACATGGCCGTCATGGGGCTGCGGCTCGCCCAGCGCGCCAACGGGGTCTCGCAGCTCCACGGCGTCGTGAGCCGGGAGATGTTCGACGGTCTCTGGCCGGGCTTCGACGACGCCGAGGTGCCGATCACCTCGATCACCAACGGGGTCCACGGCCCGACGTGGGTCGACCGCCGGGTCTTCGAGCTCGCCAAGCGGTTCGCCGACAGCCACCAGCTCGACACCCGCGAGGACTGGGAGGCGATGGCCGGCGTCCCGCGCGACGCCGTCTGGGCGACCAAGCGCGAGCTGCGCCTCCAGCTCGTGGAGCAGGCCCGGGCCCGCACCCGTCAGTCGTGGCTCGAGCGCGGCGCCTCGCCGGCCGAGCTCGCGTGGACCGATGAGGTCCTCGACCCCGACGTCCTCACCATCGGGTTCGCCCGCCGCGTCCCGACGTACAAGCGGCTCACCCTCATGCTCCGTGACCCGGAGCGGCTCAAGTCGCTGCTCCTCGACCCGGAGCGGCCGATCCAGATCGTCATCGCCGGCAAGTCCCACCCGGCCGACGAGACCGGCAAGCAGCTGATCCAGCAGATGGTCCGCTTCGCCGACGACCCCGAGGTGCGGCACCGCATCGTCTTCCTCCCCAACTACGACATCGCGATGGCCCTGCACCTCTACCCGGGCTGCGACGTCTGGCTCAACAACCCGCTGCGCCCCTTCGAGGCCTGTGGAACGTCCGGGATGAAGGCGGCGCTCAACGGCGCTCTCAACCTCTCGATCCTCGACGGCTGGTGGGACGAGTGGTTCGACGGGAAGAACGGCTGGGCCATCCCGACCGCGGACGGGGTCGAGGACCCGGAGCGCCGCGACGACCTCGAGGCCGCCGCGCTCTACGACCTCATCGAGAACCAGGTGGCACCGCGGTTCTACGACCGCGACGCCGAGGGCCTCCCGCAGAACTGGCTGTCGATGATCGTCCACACCGTGACGACCCTCGGCCCCAAGGTGCGGGCCAGCCGGATGGTGCGCGACTACACCCAGCGGCTCTACGTGCCGGCGGCCCGCTCGGGCTGGGCGCTCGCCGCGGACGGCTACGCCGGGGCCAAGGACCTCGCCGCGTACAAGGCTAAGGCCCGGGCCGCGTGGAAGGACGTCCACGTCGACCACGTCGAGTCCGCGGGGGTCGGCGACAGCCCGCAGCTCGGCGAGACCCTCCACGTCACGGCGTACGTCTCCCTGGGGGAGCTCGAGCCGGACGACGTCGAGGTCCAGGTCGTCCACGGCCGGACCAACCACCACGGGGACGAGCTGCACGACGTCGCCACCGTGCCGCTGGCGCACACCGAGGCCTACGAGCACGGCCGGCACCAGTTCGCCGGCGACCTCGTGCTCCGGTCGCCCGGTGCCTTCGGCTACACGGTGCGCGTGCTGCCGCGGCACGCCGGGCTGGCCTCCGCCGCCGCGCTCGGCCTCGTCGCCAACGCCTGACCCAGCTTTCCCTCCGGCTGCCGGAACCTTCAGCAGGGGACGCGTACCGTTCGCGTCCCCCGCTGAAGCGTCCCGGCCCTCGGCCCTGCCTCAGGTCCGAGGTGCCTCGACGAGGTGGTCCGGGGTCAGGTCAGCGAGCGTCCGGCACCCGGTGAGGGCCATCGTGAGGTCGAGCTCCGCGAGGAGGTTGCGCAGCACCTCGCGGACCCCGTCCTCCCCGGCGAGGGCGAGCCCGTAGACGTGCGGACGCCCGATGCCGACCGCGTCCGCACCGAGCGCGAGCGCGACGAAGGCGTCCGCCCCCGAGCGGATGCCGCTGTCGAACACGACCGGCACCTCCCCGCCCGCGGACCGCACCGCCGCGACCACGCCGGGCAGGGCGTCGAGGGCGGCCACCGAGCGGTCCACCTGGCGACCGCCGTGGTTCGAGACGTAGAGCGCGTCGACCCCCGCGTCGACCGCCCGCCGCGCGTCCTCGGGGTGCAGGACGCCCTTGAGGACGACCGGCAGCGACGTCAGCTCCCGCAGGCGGGGCAGGTCGTCCCACGTGAGCGAGGGGCGGGAGAAGACGTCGAGGAAGGTCTCGACGGCGGCCCGCGGCTCGGGGGCGGTGAGGTTGCGACGGGTGCCACCCGGGTGGTTGCGGCTCATCGCGACGAGGGTCCGGACGGCAGCCGGCGTCGGGCGGGGCTGGGGGTCGGGGTCGGCGGCCGCGGCGGCGACCCGCTCGGCCACCAGGCGCCGGAACACGGGGTCGGAGGTGTACTGCGCGATGCCCTCGCCGCGCGCGAAGGGCAGCGACCCGAGGTCGAGGTCCCGGGGCCGCCACCCGAGGTACGGGGTGTCGAGGGTGACGACGAGCGCCTCGCTCCCGCACGCCTCCGCGCGGTGCACGAGGCTCGCGACGAGGTCGTCGTCGCTGCTCCAGTAGAGCTGGTACCAGTGGCCGGTCCCGCCGAGCTCCGCGGCGACCTCCTCCATCGGGAACGACGCCTGGGTGCTGAGGACGGGCGTGACGCCGGTGGCGCGTGCGGCCCGGGCGACCGCCAGGTCGGCGTCGGGGTGGGCCATCGAGAGGACGCCGATCGGGGCGACGAGTAAGGGCGTCGGGTGACGGCGGCCGAGCAGGTCGACCGAGAGGTCGCGCCCCGTCGTGTCGACGAGCACGCGCGGCACCACCTGCCAGCGGTCGAACGCGGCCCGGTTGGCCCGCGCTGTCGCCTCGCCCCCCGCGGAGCCCGCGACGTAGGCGTGGCCGCGCCGCGACATCGCCCGCTCCGCCGCGGCCTCGAGCCGGGCTCCGTCGGTCGGGACCGCGGGGCGGCGTCCGAAGCTCCCCGCCCGGTAGATCGCCGACTGCGCGGCCCGTCCGACGTCCTCGATCGCCATGCACCCTCCTCAGGTCCCGTGCACACCGACCCCGCGACCGGTCACCGGGCGGCCCGGTACGTGCCGCCTGTCTACCGGATGCGACCGCCCGGCGGAAGGCGGACGGCGCCCGCGGCCCGCGGCCCTAGGGTGTCCGGCATGCCGCGCTTCTCGTGGGTCGCCTGGGGCCTGCTCGTCGTCGTCCTCGACCTCTACGTCGGGTTCTGGGACGTCGTCCCGGACGTCGTCGGCTACGCGTGGCTCGCCGCCGGTCTCGCCGGTGCCGCCACCGCCGACCCGGCCTTCCGGATGGCGCGGACCGCGGCGTACGTCGGGGTCCCGGTGGCCCTGGTCACCGGCACGCCGGTGAGCCAGTGGAACCTCCTCCTCGCCTGGGTCGGTGCGGTCCTCGAGCTCGTCGTGCTCGTCGTCGTCCTCCACCAGCTCTGCACCGGGTTGCTGCGCTCGGCGCCGGCCGACGACGACGAGACGCGGACCTGGGCGACCCGGCTGCGCACCGGGGCGGTCGTCGTGGCGGTCGTGGGGGCCGTCTCCCTCGCGGGGACCCTCTTCGGGTTCGGCGTGCTGCTCCTCCTCGACCAGCTCGTCGTGGCGGTCGTCGGGGTGCTCACCGTCGTGCTCCTCCAGCGGGTCGCACGCGCGGGGTGGCTCGCACCCGCCTGACCCGCTCGCGGCTGGCGGCGCCGGTCAGTCCCGGATGCGGACGGCGTAGACACGGATGCTCGTCGCCGGGACGCTGACGGACGCGTGCTGGGGGAGGGGCGGGTCGTCGGGAGGCGCCGCCGGTGGTCTCTCCCAGTCGCTGTCCCACACCAGCTCGTAGCCCGCGCCGGACGTCGCCCGCGGCAGGGTGACGTCGACGGCATCCGGCCCCCCGTTGACGACGACGAGCGCCCCGGGCTCGCCCGGAGACTGCGGCGCCAGACGCATCTGGACCAGACGCCGTCCCGGGTCGGACCAGCGGTCGCCCATCCGGTGCCCGTCGTCGGCGTACCACTCGAGGTCGAGGGTGCCCTCGTCGTCGACCGGGCGGCCGAGCGACCAGGTCCGCTGGCGGAGGACCGGCAGGGCCCGCCGGACGGCGGCGAGGTGCCGGGTCGTCGCGAGCAGGTCCTCCTGCCACGGCTCGAGCTCCCAGTCCAGCCACGTCGTCTCGTTGTCCTGGCAGTACGGGTTGTTGTTGCCGCCCTGGGTCCGCCCCATCTCGTCACCCGCGGTGAGCATCGGGACCCCGGAGGCGAGGAGGAGGGTGCCGAGGACCGCGCGCGAGATCCGGGCGCGAGCGGCCCGCACCGCGGGGTCGTCGGTCGGCCCCTCCACCCCGTGGTTCCACGAGGAGTTGCCGTTGCTGCCGTCCCGGTTGCCCTCGCCGTTGGCGTCGTTGTGCTTCTCGTCGTAGGAGACGAGGTCGGCGAGCGTGAAGCCGTCGTGCGCCGTCACGAAGTTCACCGACGCCGTCGGGCCGCGGTCCCGGGCGCCGAAGAGGTCGCGCGAACCGGCGAGTCGGGTCGCGAGGTCCTGGGGCCCGTGCCCGGCCGCCCCGTGGGCCTGGGTGCGGCCGTCGACGACCCAGAACCGGCGCACGCCGTCGCGGAAGCGGTCGTTCCACTCCATGAACGGCGGGGGGAACTGGCCGGTGCGCCAGCCGTGCATCCCGAGGTCCCACGGCTCGGCGACGAGCTTGACCCGCGAGAGGACCGTGTCGGTGCGCAGCGCGACGAGGAAGGGGTGGTCCGGGTCGAAGTCGTCGCCGCGGCCGCGGCCGAGCGCCACCGCGAGGTCGAACCGGAAGCCGTCGACGTGGTACTCCTGCACCCAGTGGCGCAGCGAGTCCAGGACCATCCGGCACACGACGGGATGCCGCAGGTCGAGGGTGTTGCCGCACCCCGTGACGTCGATGTCGCGGCCCCGCTCGTCGAGCCGGTAGTAGGCCCGCTGGTCCAGGCCCCGCCAGGAGAGCGTCGCGCCCCGGCGGTCCTGCTCGGCGGTGTGGTTGTAGACGACGTCGAGGACGACCTCGATGCCGGCGCGGTGGAGGAGCTTGACCATCCCCTTGACCTCGTCGACGACGCCCTGCGGGTCCGTCGCGGCGGCGTAGGGCGCGTGCGGTGCGTGGAAGCCGAGGGTGTTGTAGCCCCAGTGGTTGACGAGGCCGCGGCGCAGCACCTGCGGCTCGTGGGTGAAGGCGTGCACCGGGAGCAGCTCGACCGCGGTCACCCCGAGGGCGGTGAGGTGCTCGAGGGAGGCGGGGTGCGCGAGCCCGGCGTAGGTCCCGCGCAGCTCGGGCGGCACCCCGGGATGGCGCATCGTCTGGTTCCGCACGTGGGTCTCGTAGACGAGCGACTCGCTGCGGGAGCGGGCCGGGGGCTCGTCGTCCTCCCAGTCGAAGCCGTCGCCGACGACGACCGCGCGGGGGACGTGCCCCCGGCTGTCGAGCCCGGAGCGCACCTCGAGCTCCCCGTGCCCCTCGTCGTCGACCGCGTGGCCGTAGACGGCCGGCCCCCAGCGGACCTCGCCCTCGACCGCGCGCGCGTACGGGTCGAGGAGGAGCTTCGCCGGGTTGTGCAGCAGCCCGCGGTCGGGGTCCCAGGGCCCGTCGACGCGGACCCCGTAGCGCTGGCCGGCCCCCATCCCGGGGACGAAGCCGAACCACCAGCCGAAGGCGCGTTCGCGCAGCGGGATGCGATGCTCGCTCTCGCCGGCGGTGTCCCCGGGCTCGAAGAGGCAGACCTCGACGGCGTCGGCGTGCCCGGCGTACACCGCCACGTCGGCGCCACCGTCGACCAGGGTGACGCCCGGCGGAGGGGGCAGGTCGCGGGTCAGGGGTCCCGGTGGCGCCGAGGCGGAGTGGGACCAGGGCGACATGGAGGGGAGCCTAGTGAGTGGTTACGGTGGTCCCATGACCGATCCCACGTCGCTGCCCAACTTCCCGCCGCCACCCGACGAGCACCCGCTGCGGGGCCGGGTCCTCGACGTGCTCGTCGACCTGGGGATCAGCCCGAACATCGACACCGACGGCGACGTGGCGTTCACGGTCAACGACCAGCAGCTGTTCATCCGGTGCACCGAGGGCGACGTCGAGATCATGCGCGTCTTCGGCCAGTGGCAGATCCAGGACGAGCTGACCGGCGACCGGCTCAAGCTGCACGAGACGTGCAACGAGCTGAACCTCCACATGAACCACGTGAAGACGGGCATCGCCGGCACGACGCTCGTCGTCACCGGCGAGCACATCGTCACCCCGGGCGCGGAGCTGTCGACCCTGGTCCAGGTCTCCATCCAGGTGATCCTCTCCGCGGTGCACCTGTGGCACCAGCGGCTGCTCGGCATCGACCCGGACGCCGACGGCGGCGAGGCGGGGGCGGGGCAGTGAGCGAGCACGTCCGGCTCGAGGTCGACGGCGGCATCGGGACGATCCGGCTCGACCGCCCGCCGATGAACGCCCTGAATGCCGACATCCAGCACGGCCTCATCGCGGCGTGCCGGGAGGCGGCCGAGCGCTCCGACGTCGCCGCCGTCGTCGTCTACGGCGGGGAGAAGGTCTTCGCGGCCGGCGCCGACATCAAGGAGATGGAGACGATGTCGTACACCGACATGGTCGACCACTCCGCACTCCTCCAGGACTTCACCCGAGCGCTGGCCGGCATCCCGAAGCCGACCGTCGCGGCGATCACCGGGTACGCCCTGGGTGGCGGCTGTGAGGTCACCCTCGCGTGCGACTTCCGGGTCGCCGCCGAGGACGCCAAGCTCGGGCAGCCCGAGATCCTCCTCGGCATCATCCCGGGCGCCGGTGGGACGCAGCGGCTGGCCCGTCTCGTGGGCCCGGCGCGCGCCAAGGACATCGTCTACTCCGGCCGGTTCGTCGGTGCGGAGGAGGCCCTCGCCATCGGGCTCGTCGACCGTGTCGTCCCGGCCGCCGAGGTCTACGAGTCCGCTCGCTCGCTCGTGGCCCGCTACGTCGGCGGTCCGTCCTATGCGCTCCGGGCGGCCAAGGAGGCCATCGACCGGGGGCTCGAGGCCGACCTCGAGACCGGCCTGGAGATCGAGCGGATGCTCTTCACCGGCCTGTTCGCGACGAAGGACCGGGCGACCGGGATGCGCAGCTTCGTCGAGAACGGGCCGGGCAAGGCGAGGTTCGAGGGGGCCTGAGCCCGGCCCGTCGGGGTCAGCCGTCGGTGGCGTGCCGTCCGCCGTACCCGGCGGCCAGCGCGGCCCGCTTGGCGGCGACGACGGCGGCGTGCTCGGGCCGGGCCATCCCCTCGACGTCGGCGAGCAGGGCCTCCATCCGGACCGGCACCTGGAGGGTGTCCGCGCCGTAGTGCGCCACCTCGTCGAGGGCCAGGTCGAGCAGGTGCGAGAACGTCGTCGGCCGGTCGACGACCCGCACCCTGCCGGCGGAGTCCACGAGGTACGGCGACGGGTCGGGCCGGGAGGCGACCACCCGGAGGATGCGGTGCAGCTCGTCGAGGACCTGGACCGCCGTCGTCGGGTCGTTGATGCCGGGGGAGAGGGCTCGCTCCGCGATGTCGACGAGCTGCCGGACCCCGAACTCCGGGTCCTGCTGGAGGGTGCGGTCCTTGCCGAGCCCGAACCCCTCGCGCACCCGGTCGACGACGGGATCGCCGGCCGGCGCCCCGTGGACCACGGCCAGCTCCTGACCCGTGTGCCGGACCTCGCCGAGGCGGGTGAGCAGCTCGACGACGACGCCGGCCTGCTGGGCGTGCTCGACGAGGTGGGTGTAGCGCACCCGCTGGACGACGCCGTGGCGCTCAGCGGTCGTGACGACGACCGACGGGCCCGGCCGCTGGCTCCACGACGGCGGGTCCCCGGTGCCGCCGACCCACTCGTCGTCCGTGCCGCTGCGGAGGCCGGTGAGCGTGGCGGCGGCGATCCGGTCGATCACCTGGCCGACCTGGATGGACGTCGTGATGTGGTGGATGAAGGCGAAGAACATCGCGACGCTCGCGAGGACCAGGCCGAAGGCGACCGTCACCGACAGCTCCGGGACGAACGGTGACTTGCCGCCACGGACGTCCCGCAGGACCATGAACGCGAAGACGAACGACGCGGTGAAGACGCCGAGCGTGACCTGGGTGACCCGGCTCGCGAGGAAGCCGCCGAGCAGCCGCGGGGTGAACTGGCTGCTCGCGAGCTGGAGGACCACCATCGTGATCGAGAAGACGAGTCCGGTGACCGAGACCATCGCGCTCGCGATGGTGCTCAGCAGGCTGCGGGCGGAGTCGGCGTTGCCGCCGAAGAGGAACGGGGCGTCGCCGACGACGTGCTCGTCGAGGAGGGGGAGCGCGACGCCGGCGACGACGGCGAGCACGCAGATGGCCGACGGGAGTGCCCAGAAGGGGCCCCACAGCCGTTCCCACCACGTGACGACGTGCGGGTCGCCCACCGGCCCGACCGTGCGCCGGACCCCTCCGCGCCGGTCTCCCTCCTCGTCTCCCACCCGGTCGATCCTGTCAGACGAGGGCGCCCCGGGGGCGCCCGGAAGGTGGTGACCGTCACGCTCGACGGATGCTGAACGAGCGCTCACCGGCTGAGAGGATGGTCTTCACGCCCGGCTCGCGCACGACCCGCGCGGCCCACGACCCACCACCCACGAGGAAGAGGACGAGGCACGCATGAACATCGTCGTCTGCGTCAAGTACGTCCCGGACGCCCAGTCCGAGCGCACGTTCAACGACTCCGACAAGACCCTGGAGCGCGAGGGCGTCGACGGGCTGCTCTCCGAGCTCGACGAGTACGCCGTCGAGGAGGCGCTGAAGATCGTCGAGGCGCAGGGTGAGGGCGAGGTCACCGTCGTGACCGTCGGCCCCGCCTCGGCCGCCGACGCCATCAAGAAGGCCCTCCAGATGGGCGCCGACAAGGGCGTCCACGTCCAGGACGACGCGATCCACGGCTCCGACGCCATCGCGACCTCGCTCGTCCTCGCCGAGGCCGTGAAGAAGGCCACCGACGGCGCCCCGCAGCTCGTCCTCACGGGGATGTCCTCGACCGACGGGGTCATGGGCGTCGTCCCGGCGATGCTCGCCGAGCGGCTGGGCCTGCCCCAGGTGACCTACGCCTCCGAGCTCACCGTCGGCGACGGCTCGGTGACCATCCGGCGCGACGGCGACACGGCCTCCGAGACGGTCGAGGCGTCGCTGCCGGCGCTCGTGTCGGTCACCGACCAGATCAACGAGCCGCGCTACCCGTCCTTCAAGGGGATCATGGCGGCGAAGAAGAAGCCGGTCGAGACCTGGTCGCTCGCCGACCTCGGCGTCGACGCCGCGCAGGTCGGCCTCGGCGCCGCGTGGACCGAGGTCGTCTCGTACGCCAAGCGCCCGCCGCGCCAGCAGGGCCAGATCATCACCGACGAGGGCGACGGCGGCACCAAGCTCGCCGAGTTCCTCGCCGCCCAGAAGTTCCTCTGAGCCCCCGGCGCCGACCGACCCACAGGTAAGGACACGACCCACCATGGCTGAAGTACTCGTTCTCGTCGACCACGCCGGCGGTCGCCTCCGCAAGGCCACCGCCGAGCTGCTCACCGCCGCCCGCCGCCTCGGCGAGCCCTCCGCCGTCCACATCGGGCCGGGCGCCGACCGGGCCCAGGTGACCCTCGCGAAGTACGGCGCCCACAAGGTCTACGTCGTCGACGACGCGGACGCCGCCGCGTACCTCGTCGCCCCGCAGGCCGAGGTCCTCGCCGCCCTCGTCGAGCGCACCTCCCCGGCCGCCGTGCTCGTCCCGAGCAACGCCGCCGGGAAGGAGGTCGCCGCGCGGCTCGCCGTCAAGACCGGCTCCGGGCTCATCACCGACGCCGTCGACGTCCAGCAGGGCGCGGACGGCATCGAGACGACCCAGTCCGTCTTCGCCGGCTCCTACTCGGTGACCGCGAAGGTCACCCACGGCACCCCGATCATCTGCCTCAAGCCGAACTCGGTGCCGATCGAGGCGTCGCCCGCGGCCGGTGCGGTCGAGACCGTCGCGGTGGCGATCAGCGACGCGGCGAAGGCGGCCCGCATCACGGACTCCCAGCCGAAGCAGGCGACCGGCCGTCCCGAGCTCACCGAGGCGGCGATCGTCGTCGCCGGCGGGCGGGGCACCGGGGGCGACTTCGGGCCGATCGAGGGCCTCGCCGACGCGCTCGGTGCAGCGGTCGGCGCCAGCCGCGCTGCCGTCGACGCCGGCTGGTACCCGCACAGCACCCAGATCGGGCAGACCGGCAAGCAGGTCTCGCCGCAGCTCTACGTCGCGGCGGGCATCTCC
>DASSQJ010000290.1:0-16233 GCA_035702545.1 Phycicoccus sp. | reverse complement strand
GTCAGGAGACTTGGCGGCGGCCCTCGAAGGCGCGGCCGAGAGAACCACGTCACGGGAGTCAGCGTGCCCATCGTCGTCCAGAAGTACGGCGGGTCCTCGCTTGCCGACGCCGAGAGCATCAAGCGCGTCGCCAAGCGCATCTCGGAGACCAAGAAGGCGGGCAACGACGTCGTCGTCGCCGTCTCGGCGATGGGCGACACCACCGACGAGCTGCTCGACCTCGCCAAGGAGGTCAGCCCGATGCCCCCGCCGCGCGAGCTGGACATGCTGATGACGGCGGGCGAGCGGATCTCGATGGCCCTCGTGGCGATGGCGATCAGCGACCTCGGCCACAGTGCCCGGTCCTTCACCGGCAGCCAGGCCGGCGTCATCACCGACAGCGTGCACGGCAAGGCGAAGATCATCGACGTCACGCCGGGGCGGATCACCGGAGCCCTCGCCGAGGGTCACGTCGTCATCGTCGCCGGGTTCCAGGGCGTCAGCCAGGACACGAAGGAGATCACGACCCTCGGCCGGGGCGGCACGGACACCACCGCGGTGGCCCTCGCCGCGGCCCTGGGCGCCGACGTCTGCGAGATCTACACCGACGTCGACGGGGTCTTCACCGCCGACCCCCGGATCGTCCCGACCGCCCGCAAGATCGACCGCATCTCGGCCGAGGAGATGCTCGAGCTCGCCGCGTCCGGGTCCAAGGTCCTGCACCTGCGCAGCGTCGAGTACGCCCGCCGTTTCGGCATCCCGATCCACGTCCGGTCCTCCTTCTCGCAGAAGACCGGGACCATCGTCACCGACTCGCCCGCCACCGAAGGAGACCCCGTGGAAGAACCGATCATCGCCGGCGTCGCCCACGACCGCAGCGAGGCCAAGGTCACCGTCGTCGGCGTCCCCGACCGCACCGGGATGGCGGCGCGCATCTTCCGCGCGGTGGCCGAGGCGCAGATCAACATCGACATGATCGTCCAGAACGTCTCCGCGACCGAGACCGGCCTCACCGACATCTCCTTCACCCTCCCGAAGGCTGAGGGCCGGACGGCGGTCCAGGCGATCCAGCGGATCCGCGACGAGGTCGGCTTCGGCTCGATCCAGTACGACGACCAGATCGGCAAGCTCTCCCTCGTCGGGGCCGGGATGCGCTCCAACCCGGGCGTCTCGGCGACCTTCTTTGCCGCGCTCGCCGACGCCGGGGTCAACATCGAGATGATCTCGACCTCGGAGATCCGGATCTCGGTCGTCACCCGCGACGAGCTCCTCGACGACGCGGTGCGCGCGGTGCACACCGCCTTCGGGCTGGACTCCGCCGAGGGAGAAGCGGTCGTCTACGGGGGCACCGGCCGCTGACGTGGTCACCGACCAGCCCGAGACCGGCCGGCGCCCGACCCTCGCCGTCGTCGGCGTCACCGGCGCCGTCGGCAAGGTCGTCCTCCAGGTGCTGACGATGCGCCGCCACCTCTGGGGCGACGTCCGGCTCGCCGCGGGGGCGGAGGACGTCGGCAGCGCCGTCCAGCTCGGCCCCGACGAGGTCACCGTCGAGGCCCTGAGCGCGGACTTCTTCGACGGCGTCGACATCGCCATCTTCGACATCCCCCCACACATCGCCCGCGAGTGGGTCGAGCTCGCGGCCGGCCGCGGGGTCGTCGCCATCGACAACAGCACGGTGTTCCGCACCGACCCGGACGTCCCCCTCGTCGTGCCCGAGGTCAACCCCCGCAGGGTCGCGGACCGGCCGCGCAGCATCATCGCCAACCCCGGCGCCACCGTCATGACGATGATCGACGTCCTCGCGGTCCTGCACGGCGGCTGGGAGCTCACCGACCTCGTCGTGACGACCTTCCAGGCCGCCTCCGGCCTCGGGCGGGCCGGGATGAACCGGCTCCACGACGAGCTCGACGTCGTGCACGGGGACCGCGACCTCGGCACGCGGCCGGGCGACGTGCGCCGGCTCGTCGAGCACGAGCTCGGGAGGGAGTCGCCGTTCCCGGCACCGCTCGCGCTCAACGTCGTCCCGTTCGTCGGCCACCACGTCGGTGAGGGTTGGACGTCCGAAGAGGTCAAGGTCCGCGACGAGACGCGCAAGATCCTCGACCTGCCCCAGCTCACCGTCGCCGCCACCTGCGTCCGGGTCCCGGTCGTCTCCTCCCACTCGGTGACCGTCCACGCGACCTTCGCCCGGAAGATCAAGGTCGAGGAGGCTCGTCGCGCCCTCGTCGAGGCCCCGGCCGTCGTCGTCCTCGACGACCCGGACGAGCCGGAGTTCCCCACCCCGAACGACGTCGTCGGCGCGGACCCGCGGTTCGTCGGACGGATCCGGCAGTCGCCCGACTCCCCGACGACGCTCGACCTGTTCATCTCCGGGGACAACCTCCGCAAGGGCGCCGCGCTCAACATGGTGCAGACCGCCGAGCTCGTCGCGGCCGACCTCGCCGGGGCCCCGGCCACGGACCGGCCCGAATGACCGCGCCTGCCGGTGCGCACCGCCCGGGGACCGGCCACAATGGGGCCGGGACAGCGCGGTCCCCTCGCTCACGCCCTTCGACCCGTTCGCACCCGAGGAGCACCCCATGACCGTCCGGACCGTCGCCATGCTCACCGCCGGAGGCCTGGCGCCGTGCCTGTCGTCCGCCGTCGGCGGGCTCATCGAGCGCTACACCGCGGTGGCGCCCGACGTGCGGATCATCGCCTATCGCAACGGCTACGCCGGCCTCCTGCGCGGCGACCACATCGAGGTCACCCCCGAGGTCCGCGAGCGCGCGCACCTGCTCCACCGCTTCGGCGGCTCGCCGATCGGCAACAGCCGGGTCAAGCTCACCAACGTCGCCGACTGCGTCAAGCGCGGCCTCGTCCAGGAGGGGCAGGACCCGCTCCACGTCGCCGCCGAGCGGCTGACCGCGGACGGCGTCGACGTCCTGCACACCATCGGGGGGGACGACACGAACACGACGGCCGCGGACCTCGCGGCGTACCTCCACGAGAACGACTACGAGCTCACCGTCGTCGGCCTGCCGAAGACCATCGACAACGACGTCGTCCCCATCCGCCAGTCGCTGGGCGCGTGGACCGCCGCCGAGCAGGGCTCCCGCTTCGCGCAGAACATCATCGCCGAGCACTCCTCGAACCCGCGGATGCTCATCGTCCACGAGGTGATGGGGCGCAACTGCGGATGGCTCACGGCCGCGACCGCCGAGGCCTACCACCTCTGGGTCGCGGAGCAGGACTTCGTGCCGGCCATCGGGAACGACCCGCGCGGGTGGGACGTCCACGCCGTCTTCGTTCCGGAGCGCCACATCGACCTCAAGGCCGAGGCCGAGCGGCTCCGGGGCGTGATGGACGAGGTCGGCTGCGTCAACATCTTCCTCTCCGAGGGGGCCGGGGTCTCCGAGGTCGTCGCCGAGCTCGAGGCCGCCGGCCACGAGGTGCCGCGCGACCCGTTCGGCCACGTGCAGCTCGACAAGGTGAACCCCGGTGCCTGGTTCGCCAAGCAGTTCGCGAAGCTGCTCGGCGCCGAGAAGACGATGGTGCAGAAGTCCGGGTACTTCTCGCGATCCGCGCCGGCGAATGACCGGGACCTCGCCCTCATCCGCGAGTGCACGGACCTCGCCGTCGACTGCGCGCTCCGGGGCGAGTCCGGTGTCATCGGCCACGACGAGGAGCGTGGCGGGGAGCTGCGTGCCGTCGAGTTCCCGAGGATCCGGGGCGGCAAGCCGTTCGACGCGAGTGCGCCCTGGTTCCGGGACCTCCTGGAGTCGATCGGCCAGTCGTGACGGCGGGCCGTCCGTGACCGGACCCATCGACGCCTGGTGGGTGGCAGTCGGTGTCTACGCCGCGCTCTTCCTCGGCCAGCGGCTCTACCGCGCCCGACGATGGCGTCCGCCGGAGTGGCCGGACGCCGACTACGGCTGGAAGGTCACCCACCTGCACTGGGTCCCGTTCCACGTCCTCGACGTCGTCTTCGGCGTCCCGCTGGTCTTCGCGGTCGTCATCGCCTGGTTCGCCATCTGAGCGAGCCCGGCGCCGGTTCCGCCCGCCCACGGGTGGGGGGCCGTGCTGCCACGGCCCGCCCCGGCCGCGGGGGGGGTCTCCCACCGACCGCACCCGCCACGGGCGTGCACCGTCCCCTGCGACGGTCACCGAAGGTCCAGCATCCCTGCTGGTCAGGCGGGTGGTCGAGGGGGTCGACCCGACCATCGGCGGTGGTGTGGGCACCACTCCGAAGGGCCGGCCGGCCTCACCGCGCCCTGACGGCGACGGATCAGCCGGCCCGAGGCGGGGTGCCGAAGGTCCCTTCGACGCGCGTGCCGCCCCCGGGTGACGAGGTGATCGTCAGCTCGCCGCCGGCCGCCCGCACCCGGTCGCGCATCCCGGTCAGCCCGTGCTCGTCGCCGACCGCGACGGGGTCGAACCCGACCCCGTCGTCGCTGACGGAGACCCGCAGCACCCCGCCCTCGTCGACGGCGTCGACGGTGATGAGCGACCCGCGCGAGTGCCGGTCGGCGTTCTGCATCGCCTCGAGGCAGCAGAAGTACACGGCGGCCTCGACGGCCGGATCGTAGCGGCCGACCTCCCTCACCTCGACGACGCACGGCAGCGCGGTGCGGCGCGCCGCAGCGGGGAGCGCTCCGGCGAGGCCGCGCTCGCCGAGGAGCGTGGGGTAGATGCCGTGGGCGAGGTCGCGCAGCTCGCGGATCGCCTCGTCGAGCTGGGACTGGAGACCGTGGACGATCTCGCGGGCGCGCTCCGGCTCGGCGTCGCAGAGCCGGTTCGCCCGGCCGAGGTCGACGGCGAGCGTCGCGAGCCGCTGCTGGGCGCCGTCGTGGAGGTCGCGCTCGATGGCCTTGCGGGCGTCGACGGCCGCCTGCGCGAGCCGGGCACGGGACTCCTCGAGCTCGCGGGTCCGCCCCTGGAGCCGCCGGACGTAGTCGCGCAGCCCGACGACGAGGACCGCGACGACGACGGACACGAAGACACCGACGAGCAGCGCCTCGGACAGGCCCGGGGGGTCCGCGGCGCCGGCCCCCGTGTCCCGCCGCGTCTCGCCGACGAAGACGACGACGCCGCTCAGCGGGACGGTGAGGGCGACGATGACGCTCCGCGGCCGGACGGGCATGTGGTCGGCGACGATGATGAGCGGCACGAGGAGGGCGAGGAGCCCGACGGGGGCGATGAAGGGCGTCATCCACGTGAGCGTCAGCGCGACGATCCAGTTCGTCACGACGACGACCGCAGCGGCCTCCGCCGTGCGTCCCCGGTGGGCCAGCCCCTGCGCCCCGAGGACGAGAACGCCGGCGGCGACGATGACGGCGGTGTCCCAGAGGACGACCGGGGAGTGGAGCACGGTGAGGCGCAGGACGACGAGCGCGAGGGCGGAGGACCAGATGGCCAGCGAGTTGACGAGGAGGTAGGTCCGCAGCCGCTGCGGGTCGGAACGGGCCAGCTCCGGCGACCGGAGGAGGTCGACGGCCCCGGCGAAGGTCACCGGGAGGCCCGCTCGGGGTCGGCGGACGGCCGGCCGCTGTCGCCGAGGTAGAGCAGCACTGCGGCGACGCGGCGGTGGGTGCTGTCGCCGGTCGGGAGGTCGAGCTTGGTGAAGATCGAGTTGATGTGCTTCTCGACGGCGCGGCTCGTCACGTGCAGCCGCTGCGCGATCGCGCCGTTCGACGCGCCGGTCGCGATGAGGCCGAGCACCTCCCGCTCCCGGGCGGTGAGCCTGGCCACCGGGCTGGACTCGAAGCGCAGCCGGTGGCGCATCAGGGCGTCGACGACGTGCGGGTCGATGACGCTCTCGCCCCGGCGCACGGCCTCCAGGGCGTCGACGAGCTGGTCGACGTCGGACACCCGCTCCTTGAGGAGGTACCCCCGGCCGGTGCTCCCACCGGCGACGAGCGCGAGCGCCCCCTCGGCGTCGGCGTGCTGGGAGAGGACGACGACGCCGAGGTCCGGGTGCGTGCGGCGGAACCGCTCGGCGGCGCGGATCCCCTCGTCGGTGTGGGAGGGCGGCATCCGGATGTCGGCGAGGACGACGTCGGAGTCCCCGGAGTCGACGAGCGCGACGAGCTCGTCGTGGTCCCCGGCCTCGAGCACGGCGTCGACCGCCGGGTGCTCGGTGAGCAGGGCGGCCAGCCCACGGCGGAGGAGGACGCTGTCCTCGGCGAGGGCGACACGCATCCCGGGCATTGGCTCATCGTAGGTGGCCGCCGGACCCGGCCCGCGCGGCCGGCGCTCGGCCGATCGGCTCTTTCGCGGGACGACGTCGTCGCGGCAGGATGGCGCTCGATGCTCTCCGACCTGTTCCTGCTCCCCGCCGAGCGGGAGAACCCGCACACCCGGGTCGACGAGCACCATGGGGACGGGATCGCCTGGAGCGTGGGCAACACGGTCCGTCCCCTCGTCCACGGCCGCCCGTACTTCGCCGAGCTCGCCGAGCGGATCGGTGCCATGGGTGAGGGCGACCTCGTCCTCTTCGTCGACTGGCGCGGTGACCCCGACGAACGGCTCACCGACGATCCCGCCGTCACCCTCTCCTCGGTCCTGTCCGCCGCGGCCCGCCGCGGCGTCGACGTCCGGGGCCTGCTCTGGCGCTCGCACTGGCGCAAGCTGGGGTTCCACTCCGAGAAGTCGCGGATGCTCGGCATCGACATCGACGAGGCGGGTGGGCAGTGCCTGCGGGACATGCGCGTCCGCACCCTGGGCGCGCACCACCAGAAGTTCGTCGTGCTGCGCCACCGCGACGACCCCGCGCGCGACATCGCCTACCTCGGCGGCATCGACATCTGTCACGGCCGGCGCGACTCCGTCGAGCACCGGGGCGACCCCCAGCCCATCCCGATGCCCGCGGTGTTCGGCCCGCGGCCGGCATGGCACGACGTCCACTGCGCGATCCAGGGACCGGCCGTCTTCGACGTCGAGACGACGTTCCGCGAGCGGTGGGACGACTCCACGCCGCTCACCCTCAACCCGGGCCGCCTGGCCTCGAGCCTGGCCCAGGGGGAGGACCTCAGCCCACGGCCGCTGCCCGAGCAGGCGCCGCCCCCACCCCCTCCCGACGACGCGCACGAGGCCGTCCAGGTCCTGCGCACCTACCCGTCACTGCTCCCGAAGGGGTACGACTTCGCACCGGACGGTGAGCGCAGTATCGCCCGGGGGAACGACAAGGCGGTGCGTCACGCGCGGCGCCTCATCTACCTCGAGGACCAGTACCTGTGGTCCGAGGAGGTGGGCCGCCACTTCAGCGCGGTGCTGCGCGAGAAGCCGGAGCTGCGGCTCATCTGCGTCATCCCGATCGTCCCGGACGTCGACGGGGCGCTCGCCCTCCCACCGCAGCTCTACGGCCGCAAGCTGGCGATGGACCTGCTCCTCGAGGCGGCACCGGACCGGGTCGCGCTCTTCGGGCTGACGAGTCCCGCGGGCTACCCCGTCTACGTCCACTCGAAGGTCTGCATCATCGACGACGTCTGGGCCAGCGTCGGCAGCGACAACTTCAACCGGCGGTCGTGGTCCAGCGACTCGGAGATCGCCTGCGCCGTCCAGGACCTCCGGGTCGCCGAGGACGGAGGGTCGGCACCCCGGGACGCGTTCGCGCTGCGCCTGCGCCGCGAGCTCGTCGGTGAGCACCTCTGTGTGGACCCGGAGGACGTCCCGGACGACCCCGACCTCGTCTGGGACCTCATGGGCGCGGCCGCCGATGCGCTCGACGCGTGGTACGCGGGCGCGGGGCCGAGCCGAGGACGCGTCCACATCCCCCGTCCGGCCCACCCGATGCGGGGGACCGCGGTGCGGTGGCGGCGCCGGGCCCGGGCCGCCGCGGGGACGACCGGTGTCGAGCGACCTCCCGGGAGGCTGCGCCGCATCGGGCCACCGGTGCTGAACCGGTGGCAGACGTGGTGGGCGGCGCGCAGCTACGGCGCGGTGGACCCGGACGGGACCCTCGGCCGCGCCGACGAGATCTGAGCGGGCGCCTAGAACCCGGACGCGGTCGGCCGCGGGTAGTACCGGAGGAACTTCAGGACGTGCTTGGCCTGCGAGAGCAGGACGAAGCGCCGGCGGCGGGACCCCTCGACGCGGTAGAGGAGGGGGTTGGTCCACGTCGTCCGCGCGAGGTCCTTGACGTGGGCCCGCAGCGCCGGGTCGGTGACGTACCGCAGGAGCAGGGCCTTGGGCACGAGCGAGTAGACGACTTCGCGCTCGGCGGTGACCGGGTCGGTGCGGCGGTTCTCGATGACGTCCGCGACGAGGTGGCGCGCGACGTTGACCCCCGACGCGGTGACGTAGTAGTTGTTGCGGCCGATGCGGGGGTTGACCTCGAGGAACCGGTCCGAGCCGTCCCGCGGGTCGACCTTGACGTCGAAGTTCGCGAAGCCCCGGTAGTCGAGGTGGTCGAGGAGCCGGCGGGCGTGGTCCATCAGCTCGGGGAACGGCGTGGTGACCATCGCGCAGGGGTTCCCGAGCGCCAGCGGCGTGTGCTCCTCGAGGAGGACCTGGGCGGTGCACATCATCGTCACGGTCCCGAACTGGTCGCGGTACGCCGTGATGGAGCGCATCCACGTGTCGTCGCCGGGGATGAGCTCCTGGACGACGAAGCGGTCGCGGAAGCCGGCCGCCGCGAGCCGTCGCCAGAGGTCGTCGAGCTCGGCCTGGGACTCGACGAAGTCGACCTTCTTCTTCCCGGGGTACTCGACCTGCTCGTACGCGTCCGAGGCGGCCGCCTTGGCGACGACGGGGAAGGCGATGTCGGCGGCGAGCGGCTCGGGCGTCCACCCGGGCCCACCGGCGCCCGAGAAGTCCTGGATCTGGGTTCGGGGGGTGGGGACGCCGACCTCGCGGCACACCTCGTCGAACCGGCCCTTGTCGGCGATCTGGTCCAGGGTGGTGGTGTCGACGAGCGAGAGCACGTAGAACTCGTCGAGCTCGGTGCGCCGCTCGGCGAAGGTCCGGCTCCACCCGTCGGTGTTGGCGAGGAGCAGCACCGGATGGGGGCTCGTGCGGGCCCGACCCCGGCGCAGCAGCTCGTCGATGTGGTCGTCCGCGGTCGCGTCCGCACCGACGAAGACGTTGTCGATGATCGCCGAGTCGACGACCGGGCCGGTCGGCTGGCGCGAGATCACGGTGGAGCGCACCCCGAACGCCTCGTGGAACGCGCGGGCCAGCCCGTAGATCCCGACGTCGCCGCCGAGCATCACCAGGTCGAAGGGCGGCGGGGTGGGGGCGGGCATGCGGTGGTCTCTCGTCGGTGGGTGGAGGTCGGGGGGCGGCTGCTGGGAGCGGTGAGGGCGGCGGGAGGATCGCAGCCGGGACGGTCCCCGGCTGCTGCCGCGACCCACCATGCTACTGACGTGGGCGGGTCTCCCGGAGTCGGCGAGGTCGCCGACCGGGCGGAGCCCCCCCACGCTGGGCTACGGTCGGTCCGTGGACGATGAACCCCGCGCCGTCGACCCGACCGTCCCGCCGAGCGGCACCGGCTGCGTGGAGTGCCTCGCGGCCGGAGGGTGGTGGGTGCACCTGCGTCGCTGCGCCGCGTGTGGGCACATCGGCTGCTGCGACACCTCCCCGATGCAGCACGCGGCGGCGCACGCCCGCGCGAGCGGGCACCCGGTGATCCAGAGCTTCGAGCCCGGCGAGTCGTGGTTCTACGACTTCTCCGACGGGTCGATGTTCGACGGACCGGAGCTCGCGCCCCCGACGAGCCGACCGGACGACCAGCCCGTTCCCGGGCCGACGGGCCGCGTCCCCGCGGACTGGCGCGCGCACATCCACTGACCTCCGGCACGGAGCCGCGCCGGGTCGGGACCGCGGGTGAGCGAGCGCACGAGTGCCCGGCGACCCGGCGGCACGGCGATAGGCTCGAGGCGTTGGGGTGTGCAAGGAGGCGAACCGACATGGTGGACGCCGCCCGACCGCGAGCGCGGTCCGACTGGTACCCCGATCCGACCGGCCGTCACCAGTTCCGGTACTGGGACGGCTCGGGGTGGACCGCCCACGTGGCGGACGGGGGAGTCGCGTCGTCGGACCCGCTGGACGCCGCCCACGCCCAGCAGAACCAGGGGGACCACCCCACGAACCGGAGGGACGACGTCGCGCGGCGCCTTGCCCAGGTCGAGGAGGAGCTGGACTCGCTGCGGGAGCGCATGAGGAAGGACGTGGCGGCCACGTCGGACGCGCCCGGCGGGAACATCCTCCTCGCATCGGTCCTGGAGAAGCTGGGTGAGAGCCCACCCGCCGAGCTCGCCGACACCCCCACCCTGGGCCGTCTGGAAGCGCTCGAGGAGGAGAGAGCGGCGCTACGGGCGCAGCTCGACGGGATGGATCGCTCGGCCGGCGGCGAGGCCGAACCGCCGTCGACGGTCACTGGATGACGAAGCGCCCGAACGCGGCGGACGCACCGCCGGCGTCCTCGGTCGTCGAGGCAACGAGCCCGACCCGGTCGAACGA
The DNA here is from genome assembly GCA_035702545.1 of Phycicoccus sp. Taxonomy (GTDB): domain Bacteria; phylum Actinomycetota; class Actinomycetes; order Actinomycetales; family Dermatophilaceae; genus DASSQJ01. The sequence continues at coordinate 5,814 of DASSQJ010000290.1, read as the reverse complement.
GGGGTCGAGCTTCTTCGTCTCGATCTCCCAGGACGGCGAGGCCTGCGAGCTGAACACCGCCGTGTAGAACCCGGAGCGCACCTGGATGGTGAGCTGGGCGCCGATCCACTCGTCCTCGGTGAACTGGTCGGGGGCGATCTGCGAGCCGTCCCGGATGGTGCCGTCGACCCAGGTGAGCAGGGACAGGCCCTCGGAGGTCCAGCAGAACTCGAGCCGGTTGGCCAGGTCGTCACCGGTGAGCACCAGCCCGGCGAACTGGTGGGGCGCCCCCGAGGAGGGCGGATCGGAGGCGCGCGGGTCGATGTCGATCTGGGTCGTCACGGTGAAGTCACCCGACGGCATCTCGTGCAGGAGCACGTTGCGCAGCGGAGGGCCGACCTGGAGGTCGATGTGCAGGGCGCCGCCCTCGACGGCCCACGCCTTCGGGTCCTCGTTCTGCCACGCCCAGCCCTCGGCGAGACCACCGTCGAACTCGTCGACGAAGGCCACCGGCTGGCCGCCGGCTGTCGCACTCGTCGTGGCTCCACCGGATGGGGTGCCCCCGGCCGGGGTGTCGTCCCCGCCCGACATGAGCATCCCGACGACGACCACCGCAGCCACCACCACGAGGGCGAGGGCGGCGAGGACGGCGAACCAGATCCGTCGATGCGGCCCCGTGGGCCGGGGCGAGGGTGCCGTCGCCACGGCCGGCGCGGCGGACGCAGGGGGCTGCGGTTGCGCGCCGACTTCGGCCGCCTCACGGTCCAGGATCAGCCGGACGGTGCCCACGAGGTAGTCGAGGTGCTCCTCCATGGGCGGCGTGAGCGCGTCGAGCCAATGCGCGTCGGAGATGAAGTACTCCACGGACGGGGCCGGCACCACGTCCTCGACCCGGAACGGCAGGATCGGGATGCCGTGGCTCGCCGTGCGCTCCAGCTCACGGTGCACGTGGGGCGACCGGTTGGCGTTCTCGGAGAAGACGAGGACGGTCAGGCGCGACGCCCCGATCGCCTCGACGATGGCCTGCGCGTACTCGGTGCCCGGCACGACGTCGCGGGGGGCGATCCAGCACCGGATCCGGTTCGCCTCGAGCTTGGCACAGATGGCGTTGGCGAGGGTGCGGTCCTTCGACGAGTGGCAGATGAAGACGTCGTGGCTCATGTCGCTCTCTCCTCATGGACCGGTCGCTGCCCGGGACCGGTCCGGCTGGGTGCGTCGCAGGACCAGCCCCGCGTCGGCGAGCACCGCCGGAAGCGCGCGGACGAACCGGCGGTCGACCTCGCGGACCTCCTCGTCGAGCTCCTCCCACGAGACGAGGTAGGGGGTGGTCCTGCGCCCGGCGTCCCGGGGCCCGGCCCTCCACCCGGCCTCGAGCCTCTCGGCCGTCCACCGCTCGTGCTCGAGCTCTCCGAGCTGGTCGACCTCGGCCTCGGTGAACAGGTCCGGCGGCTGGCCGTCATCGGGCACGAGAACGCGGTGCGTGGCTCGGATCTTCGTCGCGACGTCACTCGCCTGTGCGCGGTTGGACGACCGCAGCTGTTCCGGCAGCTCCGACCACGGCACCGCGGCCGGGTCGTCGGGCGGGGCATGCCGACGGTAGTCCTCGTGCAGCGCCCGAGCGATCCGCTCGACGGTGCCCTCGAGCAGGACCTGCGGGGTGAGGACCCGCTCGTCCAGCGACAGCACCCGGAGGTCGGGCGCGTCACGACGGACCACCTCCCCGAAGGCGGTGGCGTGGTCGAGGAGGAGCAGGACGGGGATGCCGGGGAGCTCGCGGAGAAGAGCCAGGGCTGCCGTGAGCGCCCGGGTCTCGTCCTGGATGCAGACGTACACAGCGGTCGGTGGGGGGAGGTCGGTCGGTGGGGACACCTCCGCGGCGGTCAGCGTGACCCGGAGAGCGGCATCCGCACGCCCCGCGCGTCGCCAGCGCCGACGGGCCTCAGTGGCGACTGCGGTCGCCAGCACCGTGTCGCCCACGACGAGCGCGTGCGCGGTGGACGCGTCGGGAGCAGCGAGTGGCTGCTCGTCGAGAACCAGGGCCGCGCCCGCGCCCGCGAGGTCGAGCTCCTCGATGCGCCAGCCGGAGGAGTGGTGCTCGGTCAGCTTGAAGGCCCGCATCAGCGCCGCCAGGGCCGGGTCCTCGACCTCGACGTGGATGACGAGCGGCGGGCCGACCCGTCCCTCGACGAGGTCGATGGCGGAGAGGGCCACCTGCCCGGCGAGCTCGAGCGACGGGGTGAGGACGACGAGGTGCCGAGCCTGCCGGACGCCCGCCGACGCGAGCACGAGAGGGTCCCGGGCGTCGCCGACGATGACGGGGATGCGGTCGTGGCGGCACCGCCGGACTCCGGCTCCGGCCGCGTCGGCGTCGACGGCCGTGACGCGGTACCCGGCCTCGCGCAGGCGGAGTGTGGCGGCAGCCCCGGGCCCCTCGAGGCCGCACACCACGACGTGGCCGCTCGACCGCCGCGCCCGCCACGCGTCGACGCGCTGCCGCGACAGCGCGGCGGCCGCGAGGACGGTGCCGGCGACCGTCAGGGCCGGCGCAGCGAGCCGGGCCACCTCCAGCTGCCAGGGTGCCGGGCTCGGCACGGCCTCACCGGCCTCGAGCACGAAGAGCTGGAGGGAGCGGTAGGCGCTGTCCAGGACCGTTCCGTCGGTGGCCAGGGCATAACCCCACACGCCCAGGAGGAAGACGATGACGACGCCGACGACGACCGCGAGGGAGTACAGCGAGCGCTCCCCGGTGCGAGCCATGACGACCTCCCCGCCGGTGCGGGTCCATCTCCGTCCCCATTCTCCCAGCGCCCGGCCCCCGGCACCCCGGTCGATCGGGTGTCTGGTCCGTCACCCCCCACCGGCCGAGAACGGTTGTCGCGGAGCGCGACCGTGTGGAGCCACGTCCACGGACGGCGGCTCCGCGCGCGCCACGCGGAGCGTCAGCCGACGTGGTCGCGCCAGGAGTGCCGCGGCTCGTACCCGAGCACCCGGCGGGCCCGGTCGATGCCGAGCAGCGTCTCGTGCTCGCCGAGCTCCCTGCGGAGGGGGACGTCGGGAAAGACCTCGGCCATGAGGCTCGCGCTGGACCGGCTCATCACGGTGTCGGCGTTCGCGATGACGAACACGTCCGCGCCCGGCGTGCGGTGGGCCAGGCCGCGCTCGACGGCCTGTGCGCCGTCACGGGCGTCGATGTAGCCCCACAGGTTCCACTTCCGCAGGTGCGGGTCGGCGTCGAACGCCGGGAAGTCCGCGTAGTCCTCGACGGCCATGACGTTGGAGAAGCGCAGCCCGACCATGACGAGCTCGGGGTCCCAGCGGCAGAACTGGCGGGCCATCTCCTCCTCGAGGACCTTGTTGAGCGAGTACGTCGACTCGGGGCGCGGCGGGTAGTCCTCGTCGACCGGCGCGTACGGCGGCGGCGTGTCGAACGGCAGGCCGAGGACCGTCTCGCTCGAGGCCCAGACGATCCGGCGGATGCCGGCGGCGCGGCACGCCGCGAAGACGTTGTACGTCGCGGCGGAGTTGTTCGCGAAGGTCGCGGCGTTCGTCACGAGCCCCGGCGCCGGGACGGCGGCGAGGTGGACGACGGCCTCGTGCTCGTCGGTCGTCCCGGTCACCGCCTCGAGCACCTGGCCGTAGTCGGTGAGGTCGACGGTGAGGAACTCGCCCTCGACGTCGCGGGGGTCGCCCCCACTGCTCCGGTCGACGGCGAGCACGTCGACACCGACCTCGCGCAGGTGCGCCACGACGGCGCGGCCGAGCTTGCCGTGGGCGCCGGTGACGAGGACACGGCGCGGGAGGTCAGGGTCGCGGGGGGCCGGTGCGGTGCTCATCCGGCGATCCTCGCAGACCCTCGAGCCGTCCGGCCCCCGCGCCCCCCGCCACCCTCAGCCGGCGCCAATGTTCTCTCCGGATGCCGGAACCTTCAGCGGGGGACGGGTACGGTTCCGGCCGCTCGCTGAATGTTCTCTCCGGATGCCGGAACCTTCAGCGACCCGTGGCGGAGGGCTCCACCGACCGCGTGCCGGAAGCGTCACCCGCCGCGCCGCGACCCGCCGCGGCCGCTCAGATGGCGAGGGCGCGGAGCCGAGCGGCGACGGCCTCGGGCCGCGCGTCGTTCACCCACCCGCCGGCGCCGCTCTCCGACCCGGCGAGGTACTTCAGCTTCCCCGGCCCCCGGAGCACCGACATCACCTGGAGGAACAGCCGCGACACCTCCCGCCCGGTCCGCGCCGGGGCCTGGTGCCACGCGGCGATGTACGGGAGCGTGATCGGACGGCCGTCGTCGTCGACGAAGAACCGGTCGAGCCGCCGGAGCAGGTCGAGGTACACGGTCGCGAGGTCGTCGCGCTCCTCGTCGCCGAGCGTGACGAGGTCCGCGTGGTCCCGGGTGGGCGCCAGGTGCACCTCGAGCGGCCACCGGGCGGCGAAGGGCACGTACGCCGTCCAGTGCTCGGACTCGAGCACGACGCGCGAGCCGTCGGCGCGCTCGGCGGTGAGGATGTCGGCGCCGAGGAGCCGGCCGGTGCGGGCGTGGTGCTCGCTCGCCCGGTCGAGGATCTCCCGGGTGCGGGCCGGCACGTACGGGTACGCGTAGATCTGGCCGTGGGGGTGGTGCAGCGTCACCCCGATCTCCTCGCCGCGGTTCTCGAAGCAGTAGACGTGCGCGACGTCCTCGCGCCGGCCGAGCTCCTCGGTGCGGTCGGCCCACGCGTCGATGACGGTGCGCACCCGGTGCGGGCTCAGCGCCGCGAAGGTCGACTCGTGGTCGCTCGTGAAGCAGACGACCTCGGTGCGCCCCAGGGCCGGCCGGTGGAGGAAGCCCTCCGGGGCACGGACGTCGTCGTCGGCCACCGGCGCGTACGACGGGAAGCGGTTCTCGAAGACGACGACGTCGTAGTCGTGGTCGGGGACCTCGGAGGCGGCTCCGGCGCGCCCGCTCGGGCACAGCGGGCACTCGTCCCGCGGCGGGAGGAAGGTGCGGTTCATCCGGTGACCGGCCACGGCGACCCAGTCCCCGACGAGGGCGTCGTACCGGATGTGCCCGGCGTGGGCCCGCGGCCCCAGGTCCCTCCGGTCGACCGCGGTGCGTTCCGGTGCCTCCGGGCTGTCGTCGAAGTAGATGATCTCCCGGCCGTCCGCGAGCTGTCGGACGGTCCGGCGGACCGCGTGGGTCGTCGTCATCCGGCCTCCTCGGCCCGGCGGGGGGCTGCCCGCCCTCCGGCCTGCGCGCGCCCGGGGTCGGCGAGGACCAGGTGCTCGACGCACTCCTCGAGGACGGCCCGGGCCCGGGCCGGGATGCCCGAGTCGGTGATGAGTGTGTCGACCTCGGTCAGCGGCATGAACGTGGAGAGGCCGACGATGCCCACCTTGGAGTGGTCGGCGAGGACGCACACCGACCGGCTGGCGGCGACGAGGGCCCGGTTGGTCTCGGCCTCGACGAGGTTCGGGGTGGTCAGGCCGGCCTCCCGGTCGATCCCGTGGGCGCCGAGGAACAGGCGGTCGACGTGCAGCCCGCGCAGCGCCGAGACGGCCACCGGGCCGACGAGGGCGTCGGACGGCGTGCGGACCCCGCCGGTGAGGACGACGACGTGGCCGGACTGCGACTCGTGGAGCAGCTGGGCCACCGGCACGGAGTTGGTGACGACGGTGAGCTGGGGGACGGAGCGGATGGCGCGGGCGAACTCGAACGTCGTCGTCCCCGCCGAGACCCCGATCGTCGAGCCGGGGTGCACGAGGCGGGCGGCAGCGGCGGCGATGGCCTGCTTCTCGGCCGTCATCAGCCCCGACTTGGCGCTGAACCCCGGCTCGTCGGCGGCCCGGGGGAGGATGGCC
>DASSQJ010000289.1:0-5866 GCA_035702545.1 Phycicoccus sp. | reverse complement strand
CGCGACGCAGGTCACCGAGCCGACGTGCGGCTCGACCGACCCGAGGGCGAAGTCGAGCGCCCGCAGGCTCGGCTCGCTCCCGTCGACGCCGACGACCGCCCGCCGGGGCGAGCGCACCTCGCTCCCCTCCGGGACGACGAGCACGGGACAGTGCGCGTGCGCCATCACGGGGACGACGACCGACCCGAACATGCCGTGGGCCGGGGCCCCGACGACGAGCAGGCGGGCGGCCTCCGTGGCGCGGACGATCCCGGTGGCCGGCGAGCCCCACGGGATGTCGGTGAGCACCGTGAGCCCCGGGTGCGCCCCGCGGACCTCGGTCGCCGTCGCCTCGAGCGCCGCACGGGTGTCGGCGTCGACCTGCTCCGCGAGGCTCGGCGAACCCGCCGCGAGCGCCTCGTACGGCGTCAGCTGCAGCCCGGCGTCGACGACGGACACCAGGCGCAGGGGGGCGCCGACGCGCTCGGCCTCGGCAGCGGCCCACCCGACGACCGCCGCGTCGTGGGTCGAGGTGTCCAGGGCGGCGACGACCTCCCCGAAGGTCCGATCGGTCATGGTCCTGACCTCCTCCCGGGCGCCGCGGGGGCGGCGTCCTCGTCCCGCGTCGCCCGGTGAGGGCGACGAGCTCAGTGCACGACGGCGACGACGGTGCCGGCGCGTTCCACGACCCGACGGCTCACGGACCCGAGGAGCAGGCCACGGAAGCCCCCGTGTCCTCGGCTCCCGACGACGACGAGGTCGGCGTGGCGCTCGGCCGCGACCTCGACGACGGCCCGCGACGCCCCGCCGGAGCGGACGACGACCTCGACGGCGACGTCGGGGTACCGGGCGGCCAGCGGGTCCACCGTCTCGTGGACGAGGCGGGCGTAGCGCTCCTCGACCCGGGCCCAGCGGTCCGTGCCCGGCTCGGTGACGACGACCCCACCCTCAACCTCGACGGTCCAGCCGATGACGCAGACGATCGTGCCACCCACCGGTGCCGCGGTCGCGAGGGCGAGCTCGACGGCCCGGGCACTGCCGGAGCTGCCGTCGACGCCCACGAGGACGAGGTGTGGAGCGGTGACCTCGTGGGCCTGCGGGACGACGGCGACGGGGCACCGGGCGTGCGCGACGGTGGCCAAGGCGACCGAGCCGAGGAGGACCCGCTCGAAGCGGTGCCGCGGCGGCGCGCCGAGGACGAGCCAGCCGGCACCGTCTGTGACGTCGATGATGATGCCGGCGGGGGGTCCCCACTCGACGCGGCGCTCGACCTCCAGGCCCGGGTGCCTGGCCGCGGCGCGCTCGGCCGCGGCGTCGACGACCGCGTGCCCGTTGGCACGCAGCTGTTCCGAGAGGGACGGCAGCTCACCGAAGACGGCCTCGTACGGGGTGAGCTGGTAGCCGGGCTCGACGACGTGCACGAGCCGCAGCGTCCGCCCGCTGCGCGCTGCCTCGTCGGCCGCCCAGTCGATGACCGTGGGGTCCCCGACCGATCCGTCGACGGCGGCGACCACCGCGGCCGACGAGTGACGCACCTCCCCGGCGGCCCCTGCTCCTTCGCGAGTCGGCGTCGTCACGTCGTCGGCCATGGCCCCATTGTCCTCCGTCGCAGCCGGGGGCCGCCGTCAGGTGGGTCACACGGCGGCAGCGTCCTCCGCGTCGTGGTCGGCGAGCTGAACCCCCTGCACCTCGCCCAGGTCCCCTCCGGTCTCCTCGAGGAGGAGTCGGGCCGCGGCGCGTCCGGCCTCGACCATCCGGTCCATCTGGTGGAACTCGAGCAGGCCGACGCCCATCGACGCCGGGCTGACGACCCAGGCCCCGAGCCGGCGGGCGGCCTCGACCGCCCCGCCGCTGCCGATCATCATCGTCCGCATCAGCGTCTCGCCGAGCGCCGGCACGCGCGGTCGACCGGTCCGCGTCCGGCCGGAGCCCCCGGACCCGATGCTCACGGCGACGACCTGGCCCTCGTCGCGACGGACGAGCAGGTCCGTGGGGAGGTTGTCGAGGACCCCGCCGTCGACGAGCAGCCGGCCGTCGTCGTACGGGATGGGCGCGAAGAGCACCGGCAGCCGGCACGAGGCGAGGGTGGCGTCGACGACACGGCCGCGCTCGTGGACCTGCCGGGTCCGGCTCGTCAGGTCGACGCTCACCGTGAGGAGCCGGCGCGGCATCCCCTCGAGGACGGTGTCCTCGCCGAGGACGCGGACCAGCCCCTCCCGGACCCGGTGCCCCTTGGCGAGCGCGTGCACGGGCGCCTGCCAGTCGCTGAACGGTCGCCGGCGGACGAACTCGGCGTAGCAGACCTCCTCGAGGGCCGCACCGTCCATCCCGCTCGCGTGGAGGGCGGCGATGATCGCACCGACGCTCGCGCCCGCCACCCGGTCGACGCGGAGGCCGGCGTCCTCGAGCTCGCGGAGCACCCCGATGTGCGCGAAGGCCCGGGCACCCCCACCGGCGAGGACGAGGCCGAGGGAGCGGCCGGCCACCCGGTCGGCGAGGGCCCGCACCCCGAGCGGCACGTCGCCCTCGACGAGGGTGAGCTGCCAGGCGTCGGTGACGCCGACCCACGCGGCCCGGTGCTCGGGCGTCGGCGCGGGCCCGACGAGCACGAGCTCGGGCTGCCGGGCCGGCACCGGCGACGGGGTCGCGGCAGGGACCGGGTGGTCGGAGCGGGCGACGAGGACGACGGTGTCGGCCTGGCGGACGCAGAAGTCCCGCCACGCGGCGTCGCCCTCGTCGGAGCCCGGACCGTCGCCGGCGACGAGGACGACGCGGGCGTGCTCCTGCTCGGCCCGGGCGAGGCCGTCGGGGTCGACCCGGCCGGGCGCGACGACGTCGAGGTGGGTCCGCAGGCGTGCCGTGAGCGCCTCGGCGACCTCCTCGGCCCCGGCGCCGGGGTGGAGGGCGACGACGGACACCACCGTGGCCCGCTCCGGTGGCGGGGGGGCCGCGCTGCCCGCGGCGGTCCGCAGCCGTTCGGCCACCTGGCCGAGGACGAAGCGGGTGGCCGCCGCGTCCGAGGACAGGACCGCCTCGAGGGCGTCCCGCGGGAGCTCGAGGACCGTGGTGTCGCGACGGGCGCGGACGGTGGCGGAGCGGGGCTCGCCGGTGAGCAGGGCGAGCTCGCCGAGCACCTCCCCCGGCCCCACCTCGCGGACCCGCTGGCCGGCGACGAGCACCTCGAGGCGCCCGCGGCGCACGACGTAGGCCGACCCCGGCGGGTCTCCCTCCCGCACGAGGACCTCCCCGGCGGGGAGCTCGACGAGCCGGGCCGCGTGCTCCAGCCGGAGGCGGGCGGCCGGGGGCAGCGCGGCGACGAGCGGCACGTCGGAGAGGTCCCCGGGGCCCCCGGGAGCGGGGTGGACCGCCCACTCGGGCGGCGGTGTCGGACGGTGGACCAGCGGGGGGTGCTCGTCCTCCCCCTCCGCGACCTCGGGCACCGCGCGGATCCGTCCGAGCGGCAGCGAGACGACGGCGACGACGAGGAACGCGACGATGGAGAGCACCCAGCCGTCGCGGAACGCGGCGACGGCCGTCGCGGGCGTCGGCTCGCCGAGGATGACGACGAGCACGGCGACGCCGAGGACCCCGCCGAGCTGCCGCGCGCTCGAGTTCACGGCGGAGGCCGTCGCGTAGCGGCCTCCCGGGACGGCGGCGAGCGACGCGCTCCCGAGGAGCGGGAGGGTGGCACCGACCCCGATGCCGCTGAGGACCTGCCCCGGCATCCACTCGGCCCAGAAGGCCGGCTCGAGCCCGACGCGTTGGTGGTACCAGAGGTAGGCACCGGCCCACACCAGCGCGCCCGGGACGACGAACCACCGGTAGCCGTACCGGTCGGCCAGCGGGCCCAGCCGCGAGGCGACGAGCGCCGCCACGACGGCGCCCGGGACCAGCGCGAGGCCGGCGTGCAGCACGTCGTAGCCCCAGACGTACTGGAGCCAGAGGATGTTCGTCAGCAGGTACGCGAAGAAGCCGAACCCGGCGACCACGCTGGCGAGCGAGCCGACGTCGAAGGACCGCAGCCGCAGCAACGTCGGGTCGATGAGCGGCGACCGGTGCCGTCGGGAGCTGACGACGAAGCCCCCGAGCAGCAGCGCGGCCACGACGAACGAGCCGACGACGGCGAGACTCGTCCATCCCCAGTCCGAGCCCTTGATGATCCCGAGGTTGAGCAGGGCGAGCGAGGCCGCCAGGGTGGCCGCGCCCACGAGGTCTGGGACCATCCGGCGCCCCGGCGCCCGGCTCTCGACGAGCTGGCGACGCCCCGCGACGAGCGCCGCGATGCCGAAGGGGAGGTTGACGAGGAACGCCCACCGCCATCCGCCGAGCTGGGTCAGGGCGCCGCCGATGGGCGGCCCGAGCCCCGCGGCGACCGCCGCGGAGGCGCCCCAGAGGCCGATGGCGTGCGAGCGCCGCTCGCCCGGGAAGGCAGCGATGACGAGGGCGAGGGAGGCCGGGACGAGGGCGGCGGCGCCGAGCGCCTGGACGACCCGGGCCGCCACGAGCAGGGGCACCGTCGGCGCGAGCCCGCAGAGCACCGAGGCGACGGTGAAGACCGCGACCCCGCCGACGAAGGAGCGGCGCCGGCCGAGCAGGTCGGTGAGCCGCCCGAAGACGATGAGGAACGCGGCGAAGACGATGTTGTAGGCGTTGAGGACCCACGAGAGGCCGCTGATCGAGACGGTCGGGAACGACTCGCGGATCGACGGGAAGGCGACGTTGACGATCGTCGCGTCGAGGAAGGCGAGGAAGGCGCCGAAGCAGGCGACGAGGAGGATCCGGCCGGCCGGCACCCTCGCCGAGTCCGTTGACGTCATCCACCCTCCTCAGGGCCTCCGACCTCGCAACCTAGTGGTCGGTGCAGATGCTGCAACATGGCCCGGTCGAGCCATGCCGCGGCGTCGCTGCTGTTCCCTCACTCACGAGCCGCGACCGGCGAGGAGCGCCACCCACTACCGTCGAAGCAGCCTCGAGGAGGTGGGTGCCATGTGCCGGTGGCTGGCGTACTCGGGCACGCCGATCGCGCTGGAGACGTTCCTGTCCAAGCCGAAGAACTCCCTGATCCACCAGAGCCGCGAGTCGGCCATGGGGGCGACCGCGCTCAACGCCGACGGGTTCGGTGTCGGGTGGTACAGCGAGGGCGACCCGGTCCCCGGGCTGTTCCGCAGCGTCCAGCCCGCGTGGGCCGATGCCAACCTCGAGGAGATGGCCCGGCACATCCGGTCCGGGCTCTTCCTCGCCCACGTGCGCGCCACGACGGGCACGCCGGTCCAGCAGACGAACTGCCACCCGTTCCGCCACGACCGCTGGCTCTGGGCGCACAACGGCGCGGTCCGCGAGTACGACACCGTGCGCCGCGACCTCGTCCTCGCCGTCGAGCCCTCGCTGTTCCCCGGCATCGTCGGGTCCACCGACTCGGAGGTGCTCTTCCACCTCGCCCTCACCTTCGGGCTCGAGGACGACCCGGTGCAGGCGGTCCAGCGGATGGCGGGCTTCGTCGAGGAGGTGGGGCACGCGCACGGCGTGGAGTACCCGCTCCAGATGACCGTGGTGACGAGCGACGGCGCCGACGTGTGGGCGTTCCGGTACTCCAGCGAGGGGAGCTCGCGCTCGCTCTTCTTCTCCGCCGACGTCGTCGGGCTGCGGCGGCGACACCCCGAGGTCATCGAGCTGCAGACCCTCTCCGACGAGTCGCGGGTCGTCGTCTCGGAGCCCCTCGGGGACCTCCCCGGTGCCTGGGTCGAGTTCCCCGAGTCGTCCTACGGGATCGTCCGGCCCGGCCCGGACGTCCTCGAGCCCTTCCACGTCGAGGCCCCGTCCTAGAAGCCGGCGGACTCCTGAGAAGTCGGTGAGGGACGTCGGGCGACGCGCCCCCGATGGGTGCGGC
>DASSQJ010000288.1:0-16616 GCA_035702545.1 Phycicoccus sp. | reverse complement strand
GTGGTGCGAGCCAACATCGACCTGCGGGAGCAGGTGGTGTCGTTCCCGCCGCAGCCGGTGATCACCAGCGACAACCTCGTCGTCAGCATCGACACGGTCATCTACTACCAGGTCATCGACCCGAAGTCGGCGGTCTACGAGATCGCCAACTTCATCCAGGGCATCGAGCAGCTCACGGTGACGACGCTGCGCAACGTCATCGGCTCCCTCGACCTCGAGCAGACCCTGACGGGGCGCGACCAGATCAACGCCCAGCTGCGCGGCGTCCTCGACGAGGCGACCGGGAAGTGGGGGATCCGCGTCAACCGGGTCGAGCTGAAGGCGATCGACCCGCCGACCTCCATCCAGGAGTCGATGGAGAAGCAGATGAAGGCCGAGCGCGACCGCCGCGCCGTCATCCTCAACGCCGAGGGCACCAAGGCGAGCCAGATCCTCACCGCCGAGGGCGAGAAGCAGAGCGCCATCCTCCGGGCCGAGGGCTCGGCCCAGGCACGCATCCTCGAGGCGCAGGGGCAGGCCCGCGCGATCCAGCAGGTCTTCGACGCGATCCACCGCGGGCGGCCGACCCAGAAGCTGCTCGCCTACCAGTACCTCCAGGTCCTTCCGCAGATCGCCCGCGGGGACTCCAACAAGATGTGGATCATCCCGAGCGAGCTCACCGACGCCCTCCGCGGCATCGGGACCGCCCTCGGCGGCGGCCGGCCGGAGCCCGGCGGGAACGGGGACGAGGAGTGGGTCGAGCCGGGTGAGAGCTTCGGCAACGCCTTCGAGGAGACGACCCTCGAGGACCCGGCCGAGGCCCTGGCGCGAGCGCGCGGACAGGCGGCGCAGTCGAGCAAGGAGGCCGAGGAGCACGCCACCCCGACCTCCCGCGTGCAGCCGCCCATCCAGCCGGGCGCGGACGCGGTCCCGCCGCGCGAGGCCCCGCCGGCACCGCCGGCGCCGCCGGCACCGCCGGCGTCGCCGACCGCCCCGCCCGCGCCCCCCGCCCCGGGCGCTCCGCCGGAGGACCCGTCGCGGTACTGACCCGGGCTGCGGCCCGGCCCGGACGACACCCGGACGCCCCACTAGGGTGTCCGGGTGTCCGTCGGTGAAGCACTGCTCGTCGTGCTCGCCGGGATCGGAGCCGGCACGATCAACACCATCGTCGGCTCCGGCACGCTCATCACCTTCCCGGTCCTCCTCCTCGTCGGCGTGCCCTCGCTGACGGCGAACGTCTCGAACAACATCGGCCTCGTCCCGGGGGCGATGACCGGGGCCGTCGGCTACCGCAAGGAGCTCGTCGGGGCGGCGCCGGTCCTTCGACGCCTCCTCCCCATGTCGGTCCTCGGGGGCCTCACCGGGGCGCTGCTCCTCCTCGTCCTCGACGAGGCGGTCTTCCGTGCCGTCGTGCCCGCCCTCGTGCTCCTCGGGGTCGTGCTCGTCGTCATCGGGCCGCGGGTCAACCGGTGGGCGGCGGACCGGCGCGAGGCCGGACGGGCCTCGGCCCGCTCGCACGAGCTCGCGATGCAGGGTGGCGTGCTCGGCGCCGGCGTCTACGGCGGCTACTTCGGGGCGGCTCAGGGGGTCATCCTCATGGGCATCATGGGGGCGCTGTCGAGCGAGCCGATCCAGCGCCTCAACGGGTACAAGAACGTCCTCGCGACGGGGGTCAACGGCGTGGCGGCGCTCGTCTTCCTGCTCTTCGCCCGCGACCGGGTCGACTGGCTCGTCGTCGTGCTCATCGCGCTCGGGTCGACGGTCGGCGGGACGATCGGCGCGACCGTGGGCCGGAGGCTGCCACCGCCCGTGCTGCGCGCGGTCATCGTCGTCATCGGCCTCGTGGCCGTCGTCAAGCTCGTGGCGTTCCCGTGAACGTCGTCCGGGTCACCGACCCCGCCGACCCCCGGCTCGTCGACTACGTCGGCCTCACCGACGTCGCGCTCCGGCGCCGGCTGGAGCCCGAGCACGGCCTCTACGTCGCGGAGTCCGAGAAGGTCATCCGACGCGCCCTCGCGGCCGGGCACCGGCCCCGCTCCTACCTCATGGCGGAGCGGTGGCTCACCGACCTCGCCGACGTCGTCGCCGACGCGGAGCACGACGGGGTCCCGGTCTACGTCGGCGAGCACGACGTCCTGGAGCGGCTCACCGGGTTCCACCTCCATCGGGGCGCCCTCGCGTCGATGGCGCGGCCGGCGCTGCGCGAGCCGGCCGAGGTCCTCGAGAGGGCTCGCCGGGTGCTCGTCCTCGAGGACGTCGTCGACCACACGAACGTCGGAGCGGTGTTCCGCTCCGCCGCCGCCCTCGGCATGGACGCCGTCCTCGTGACGCCCCGGTGCGCGGACCCGTTCTACCGCAGGGCGATCCGCGTCTCCATGGGTACCGTCTTCCAGGTCCCGTGGACACGCATCGACCCGTGGCCGGGCGGGGTCGCGACCCTGCGCGACCTCGGCTTCACCGTGGCCGCGCTGGCGCTCGCGCCCGAGGCAGTGAGCCTGGACACCCTGGCCGCGGACCCCCCGGACCGGCTGGCCCTCGTCCTCGGCACGGAGGGTGACGGGCTCTCGCCGCGCACGCTCGCGGAGGTGGACCTCGTCGTGACCATCCCGATGGCCGGGGGAGTGGACTCGCTCAACGTCGCGGCCGCCGGAGCGGTCGCCGCGTGGGCGCTGCGGGTGGAAGGGCCCTAGCGGACGAGCCGGTCGAGCAGCCGGTCGACCTCGGCATCCGGGTCGTCGGCCGAGCCACCGTGCACCGGCCCCGGCTGGAGGACCGTGGACCGCGGCGCGCTGAGCCAGCCGAACCGTTTCCCCTGCGTCGACAGGGTGGCGTCGCCCTCGGCGGGGGCGCGCTCGCAGACCGCGCCGACGGCCGCGAGCGCCGCCTCGAGGGCCCCGAGGTCGGCGTCGGGGTCCAGCGCCCGGAGGCGGGGCTCGTCGAGGTGCCAGCCGCAGCGCAGGACGCCGGCGGACTGGGAGTGCACGACGACACCGACGTTGAGGCACTCGCCGCGGTCGACGCGGGGGACGTACCGGAGGACGACGTACTGGTAGGGATGGCTCACCGGTCACCTCCGGTCCACGCGGCGGGCTCGGCCAGCCGCAGCGTGAGGTGCTCGACGTACGCCGACCGCACCGCCTCGAGGTCCGGGAGGCTCGCCGTCGTCTCCAGCCACTCCTCGGGCACCTCGGCGACGACCTCGCGAAGGACCGACTCGGTGAGCGCCGGGGCGAGCCGCTCGTGGGTCGCCCCGACCGGGTCGGCGACGGGGAGCAGGACGTGGCCGGAGGGGTCGAACGGCTGGGCGACGAACCGCCCGACGTCGGGCGGCCGGCTCGGCCACGCGTGGTGGAACCAGAGGGCCGCGCCGTGGTCGATGGCCCACGTCCGCCCGTGCCAGACGAGGAGGTTGGGGTTGGCCCACGTCCGGTCGACGTTCCCGGTGTACGCGTCGAGCCAGAGGATGGCGCCCGCCTCCTCCGCGGTCGGGGGCCGCGTGCCGTCATAGCCGAAGGCGCCGGGGAGGAAGTCGACCCCGAGGTTGCGGCCCGGGCTCGCGTGGAGCAGGTCCTGGACCTCCTCGTCCGCCTCGTACCGGGCGATCGCGGCGGGCAGGTCGACGACGGCGAGCCGGGGGGTCCGGATGTCGAGGCGCCGGGCGATCTCGCTGACGAGGACCTCGGCGACGAGGACCTTGCGGCCCTGTCCGGCCCCGGTGAACTTCACGACGTAGGTGCCGAGGTCGTCCGCCTCGACGAGCCCGGGGAGCGAGCCGCCCTCGCGCAACGGCGCGACGTAGCGGACGGCGGTGACGGACTCGAGCACGGGCCTCAGGCTAACGGGCCGTGGCTAGGCTGCCTCCGGTGAGCACCGAAGAGCGTCGACTGGCCGGCCGCTACGCCCTCGAGACCTCGATCGGGCGCGGCGGCATGGGCGAGGTCTGGCGGGCCACCGACACCGTCCTCGGACGGTCGGTCGCGGTGAAGACCATCGACCTGCGTGCGGTGCCGGACGAGACGGGGGCGGCGCGCTTCGAGCGCGAGGCCCGGGTCACGGCGGGCATGAGCCACCCGAACATCGTCACGGTCCACGACAGCGGCGTCGAGGGGGACACCGCCTACCTCGTCATGGAGCTGCTCCCCGGGCCGAGCCTCGCGGAACGACTCGCCGACGGGCCCCTCCCGGTCGACGAGGTCGAGGCGGTCGGGAGCCAGGTGGCCGCGGCCCTCGAGGCGGCCCACGCCCGGGGCCTGGTGCACCGGGACATCAAGCCGGCGAACATCGTCTACGCCGCGGACGGGCGGGTCCGCGTCCTCGACTTCGGGATCACCCAGCTCGGCGAGGCGGCCGGTTCGCAGGCCCTCACGGCGACCCACACGGTGATGGGGACCGCCGAGTACCTCGCGCCCGAGCAGGCGATGGGTGGACGCGTCGACGGGCGCGCCGACCTGTACGCCCTCGGGTGCGTCCTGTTCGCCCTGCTCGCCGGGCGGCCGCCGTTCCGCGGCCCGACGCCGGTCTCGACGATGATGATGCACGCCAACGACCCGGTCCCCGACGTCCGCGAGCTCCGTCCCGACACCCCCGCCTGGCTGGCGGGCCTCGTCGGCTCGCTCCTCGCCAAGGACCCGGCGGACCGTCCGGACGGTGCGGCCGCCGTCGTCGCCGCCCTCGAGGACCACGTCGCTCCCGGAGGTGCCGCGGCGACGACAGTCCTGCCCGTGGGGGCGGGGGCCACGCAGCGGATGGACCCCGTCCCGGCAGCCCCGCCGCCCCCGGTGCAGCCCACGCTGCCGCCCACCCGTCCGCCGGAGCGGCGCCGGTCCTCGGCCCCGCTGTGGGTGCTCGCCGCCGTCGTGCTCCTCGCCCTCGGGCTGCTCGCGTGGTGGCTGCTGTCGAGCCGCACGACGACCGACCAGCCGACGGGGACCTCCACGGTGACGACGACCGCAACCCCGACCCCGACGACCGCGCCGACGACCAGCGCACCGCCGCCGACGACGGCCTCACCGACCCCGACACCTACTCCCACCGCGGACCTCAGGCAGCCCGTGGCCGACGCGCTCGCCGCCTTCTCGGCCGAGGTCGCCGCCCTCCAGCAGGACGGGGCACTCGACAAGGACGTCGCGAAGACGCTCGACACCCGGGCCAGGGACGTGGAGAAGGCGCTGCGCCAGGACGACCCCCAGGCGGTGTCGGCCGCGACGAACGCGCTCGTCAAGGAGTACGACAACCACGTCCAGGACGGCTCCATCGGCCCGGACGCGAGCAGCCGGCTCGACCCCCTCGTCGGGGACCTCACCGGCGCGGTGGACGCCTACGTCGCCGGCTGAGCCGCCGCGACGCCCTGGAGGTGGCGGGCCGTGTCCTCGTCGACGTCGCCCGTGAAGCCGTTGCCCGCCGGTCCGCTGCCGTAGACGGCGCGGAGGACGACGCACGCGGCGAGGTACGAGCCCGCCTCGGTGGGGTGCCCGTCCGTCTCGTAGAGGACGAGGTCGGGCCGCAGCCGCAGCGACGTCGCGAACGCCTCCCCGGCCGGTGCCAGGGAGGCTCGCGACAGGGCCGCCGCGGACCGGTACGCGCCGGCGAGGGAGCGCGTCGTCACGCCGGGGGAGTCGGGCCGCGTCCACGTCTCGAGCGCCACGGGCCGGGCGCCGGCGGCACGGACCCGGCCGGCCAGCCGCTGGAGGGAGCCGGCGAAGGCCCCGTAGGAGAAGACGGGGGTCTGGCTCTGCTCCTGCAGGACGACGACGTCCCAGCCCTCGGGGTCGGCCAGCCGGTCGAGGGAGTCGGAGCTGGCCTCGTGCCGGGCGAGCGTGAAGCCGCCCGGGCTGACCCGCTCGGTGTGGGCGCGCGGCGCCAGACCCGCGAGGAGGGTGTCGAGGCCACCGTTGCGGTCGGTGAAGCTGTTGCCGAGGAAGAGCACCCGCCGCTCGGGCAGCGAGTCGTCCCCACGGCTGCACGCGGAGACACCGAGGAGGGCGACGGCTGCGGCAGGCAGCGCGGACAGCACGGCACGACGAGGAACCCCCACGAGCGGTCATCGTACGAGAGGACGGGCCGAGCCGCCCGGGAACGGCGAGACCCCCGGACCGGGAGGTCCAGGGGTCGTCGAGGGCCCTGATCTGATCGGTGTCCGAGGGGGGACTTGAACCCCCATGCCCTATACGGGCACTAGCACCTCAAGCTAGCGCGTCTGCCAATTCCGCCACCCGGACGAGTGGTGCGGGGCGGCCCGGGGAGGCCGTCCTGCGACCCGGAACACTACACGCTCACCCACCCGGAGCCGAAATCGGCCGCGCCGGCCGGAGGGTCGCCGACACCCGTCCTAGAGTGGCTGCCCATGGACGAGACGGTGCGCCCGGAGGACGAGGTCGTCCGGATCTGCCAGGAGCTGATCCGCATCGACACGAGCAACTACGGGGACGGGAGCGGGCCGGGGGAGGCCGCTGCCGCAGGCTACGTCGCCGACCTGCTCCGGGAGGTGGGCCTCGAGCCGGCCACCTACGAGTCCGACCCCGGCCGGGTCAGCGTCGCGGTCCGCATCCCCGGGGCCGACCCCGACCGCGGGGCGCTCTGCCTCCACGGCCACCTCGACGTCGTGCCGGCCAACGCGGCCGACTGGCAGGTCGACCCGTTCGCGGGGGAGGAGCGCGACGGGTGCGTGTGGGGCCGCGGCGCCGTCGACATGAAGGACATGGACGCGATGATGCTCGCCTGCGTCCGGGACCTCGCCCGCCGCGGCGTCGTGCCGCCGCGCGACCTCGTCGTCGTCTTCTTCGCGGACGAGGAGGCGGGGGGCACCAAGGGGTCCCACTTCATGGTCGAGCACCACCCGGAGGTCTTCGACGGCGTCACCGAGGCGGTGAGCGAGGTGGGCGGGTACAGCGTCACCCTCACCGACCGGGACGGCACGGAGCGGCGTGCCTACCTCGTCCAGACCGCGGAGAAGGGCATCGCCTGGCTGCGCCTCACCGCGGAGGGCCGGGCCGGCCACGGGTCGGTCCCCAACGACGAGAACGCCATCGTGCGCCTCGCCGAGGCGATCGCCCGGATCGCCGCCCACAAGTGGCCGCGCGAGTACGTGCCCGCGGTCCGCACGCTCCTCGACGGGCTCGCCGAGCTCACCGGCACCGGCTGGTCGGACGAGGACCTCGAGGACCTGCTCGCCCACCTCGGCGGCGCCCAGGGGTTCGTGCGGGCGACGCTCCAGGACACGAGCAACGTGACGATGCTCGACGCCGGGTACAAGCACAACGTCATCCCGCAGCACGCGTCGGCCAACGTCGACTGCCGTTTCCTCCCGGGGCACGAGGAGGCCCTCCTCGAGACGATCCGGGAGCTGGCCGGGGAGCACGTGCGGGTCGAGGTGCTCCACCGGGACATCGCCCTCGACGCCCCCTTCGGCGGCCCGCTCGTCGAGGCGATGGTCACCGCCCTGCGCGCCGAGGACCCGGGCGCCGACGTCCTGCCCTACTGCCTCTCCGGCGGCACCGACAACAAGGCGCTCTCCCTGCTCGGGATCACCGGGTACGGCTTCGCCCCGCTCCGGCTGCCCGCCGACCTCGACTTCGCGCCGATGTTCCACGGCGTCGACGAGCGGGTGCCGACCGAGTCCCTGCGCTTCGGGACCCGGGTGCTCAGCCGGTTCATCGCGACGTGCTGAGCACCCTCCGCGGACGGATGATCCGCCGCCGCAACCACGTCCGGGTGCGGCCACCCACGTAGGTCCGGGTGCGGGCGAGCTCCCACCGGCCGTACTCCGCGTGCTCGGTGAGGGTGCGGCGGATGTCCGCGCGGTCCACCTCTCGCCCGAAGCTGAGGACGAGGTACTCGTACTCGACCATCGCCACATTGTGCCCAAGGACCGGTAGCGTCAGCACCATGTCCGCCGACCCGCGCGCCGCCCTCGACCGGCTCGTCGCCGCCTTCGAGCGCCACCTCGAGGCCAGCAGCAGCCGGCGCGGGGAGGACGACCCGAGTGTCATCGCCACGTACGAGGACCTCGCGGACGCCTTCGAGGTCTACGACGCGGCGCTCTACGACGCGTACGGCGAGATGACCCCGCTCGACATCTACACCGACGAGGACGAGGACGACGAGGGCGACGGCGACGGGGAGGCCGACCTCGACGACCACGACGACGAGGACGGCGACGACGCCCGGCTCTACTCGGGGCTGGACGACGACATCGACTTCGAGGACGACACCGAGGACGCGGGCGCCCTCGAGCGCTGAGCCTGCCGGCTCACGCGGCTCACGCGTGGTCGCTGGAGACCTCGTCGAGGGCGTCGACGATCTGGTCCGGCAGCTCGAGGTCCTCGGACTGGAGCAGTGCCGCCAGCTGGGCCGGCGTGCGGGGGCCGATGAGCGGGGCCGTCACCCCCGGCCGGTCCCGCACCCAGGCGAGCGCGACGACGGCGGGGGCCACGCCCAGGCCGTCGGCCGCGGTCCGGACGGCCTCGACGATGCCCCTGGTGTGGTCACCGACGTGCTTGCCGGCGAAGCGCGCGAACTCGTCCGACGCGAGCCGCGAGTCGGCGGCGACGCCGGTCCGGTAGCGCCCGGCGAGGACGCCGCGCCCGAGCGGTGACCACGGCAGCAGCCCGAAGCCCAGCGAGATCGCGGCGTCGGACAGCTCGCGCTCCGGGGAGCGGGCGACGAGGCTGTACTCGACCGAGTCGGCCACGAGCGGGACACGCTGCTCCGCGAGCAGCGACATCGTCCGGGCGGCCTGCCAGCCGAGGTGGTTGGAGACCCCGACGTAGCGCGCCCGACCGCTCTCGACCGCCCACACGAGGGCGCTGACGGTCTCCTCCACCGGGGTCTGCTCGTCCCACGTGTGGCTGAGCCAGACGTCGACGTGGTCGGTCCGCAACCGGCGCAGCGAGAGGTCCAGCTGGTGCATCATCGCGCGGCGAGAGCAGTCGACCACCCGGTCGCCCGTCGCCCGGCTGATGCCGGACTTCGTGACGATGACGACCTCGTCCCGGTCGGGCCCCTCGAGGAAGTCGCCGAGCAGCTCCTCGGCGAGGCCCCCGGCGTAGCCGTGGGCGGTGTCCACGAGCGTGCCGCCCGCGGCCCGGAAGGTCGTCAGGACGTCGCGGGCGTCCTCGGGGGCGGTGCGGGTGCCCCAGGCCATGGTGCCGAGCCCGAGGCGGGAGACGGTCAGCCCGGAGGCCCCGAGCCGGCGGGTCTGCATGGCGGCGACCCTACCGGCGGCCCGGCGCTAGGGTGCGGAGGCATGCGGCTCGGACTCATCGGCGGATATGCGGGCATGGGACTCGGCAAGGACCTGCTCCCGCTGGTCCAGGAGGCGGAGCGGCTGGGGTACGCGTCGGTCTGGGTCGCGGAGGCCTACGGGTCCGACGCCCCGACCGTCCTCGCGTGGCTCGCCGCCCAGACCTCGACGATCGGCCTGGGCTCGGGGGTCATGCAGATCCCGGCGCGGACCCCCGCGATGACCGCGATGACGGCGGCCACCCTCGACACGCTCTCCGGCGGCCGGTTCCTCCTCGGCCTCGGCGTCTCCGGCCCCCAGGTCAGCGAGGGATGGCACGGGGTCCGGTTCACCTCGCCCCTCGGCCGGACCCGTGAGTACGTCGACATCGTGCGGACCGCCCTGGCCCGCAAGCCGGTCCAGTACGAGGGCGAGCACTTCACCCTGCCCCTGCCCGGAGGACCCGGGAAGTCGCTGCGCCTCACCATCCGGCCGCCACGGGAGGACCTGCCGGTCTACCTCGCGGCCGTGGGACCACGGAACCTCCGCCTGGCCGGTGAGGTGGCCGACGGCTGGCTCGCGATCTTCCTCTCGCCCGAGCACAGCGCCGACCAGTTCGCCTCGGTCCGTGAGGGCCGGGTCGCGGCCGGCCGGGGGAGTGCGGAAGACCCGATGGAGGGGTTCGACGTCGTCGCCACCGTCCCCGTCGTCGTCTCCGACGACCTCGAGGCCGCCCGTGCGGCGGTCGCCCCCTACACCGCCCTCTACATCGGCGGGATGGGCAGCCGCGAGCAGAACTTCTACAACCGCCTCGCCCGCCGGATGGGCTTCGACGACGCGGCCCAGCGCATCCAGGACCTCTACCTCGCCGGCCGGGCCCGGGACGCCGCCGATGCCGTCCCGTTCGAGCTCGCGGACGCCACCGCCCTCCTCGGCCCGCCCGAGCGGATCGCCGAGCGGGCCGGACGCTACGCCGACGCCGGGGTCACCACGCTCGGTGTCGCCCCGTACGCCTGGACCACCGAGGACCGGCTCGCGATCCTCCGGCTGCTCGCGCAGGCGGTGCGGTGAGCCTCCGGATCCGGCCCTAGGCTGTCGGCCCGTGCCCGTCGAACTCACCTACGTCCAGGCCGTCATCCTCGGGGTCGTCGAGGGACTCACCGAGTTCCTCCCGATCTCCTCGACCGGTCACCTCACCATCACCGAGCACCTTCTCGGCCTGCCGGTCGACGCCCCGGCCGTCACCGCGTACACCGCGATCATCCAGATCGGGGCCATCGTCGCGACGTTCATCTACTTCGCCCGCAAGATCGGCCGGCTCTTCATGGCGTGGGTGCACGGGCTGCGCTGGGCCGACGCGCGGGAGGACCGCGACTACCGGCTCGCGTGGGCGGTCATCATCGGCTCGATCCCGGTGGGCGTCGTCGGCTTCCTCGCCAAGGACCTCATCTCCGGTCCGCTGCGCAGCCTCTGGGTCGTCGCCGCCGGGCTCATCCTGTGGAGCGGCGTCATCTGGTGGGCCGAGCGCCGCCACGACGTCCTCGAGGCGCAGGGTCGCCAGCGCGGTGAGGCCGGGGTGACCCTCGTCGACGGGCTCGTCATCGGCCTCGTCCAGTGCTTCAGCCTCATCCCCGGCGTCTCCCGCTCCGGCGCGACGATCTCCGCCGGCCTGGCCCGCGGGATCAACCGGGTCACGGCGACCGAGCTGTCGTTCTTCATGGCCATACCGGCCCTGACGGCGGCCGGGCTCTTCGAGCTCGTCGACGCCTTCCCCGACCTGGAGACCCTCGGCTTCGGCCAGATGGCGGTCGGCGTCGTCGTCGCCTTCGTCACCGCGTACGCGACGATCGCCTGGTTGCTCCGGTTCGTCGCGACGAACTCCCTCCGCCCGTTCGTCTACTACCGCGTGGCCCTCGGCGCGCTGCTCGTCGCCGCGCTGGCGACCGGTGTCGTCTCGGCCACCTGACCGCGAGGAGGCCGCTCCGTTGGCGATCCGCACCGAGAGCCCGGGTGGGGAGCCCCCACCCGCCGACCGCCACGACCTCATCCGCGTCGTCGGCGCCCGGGTGAACAACCTCCGGGACGTCAGCGTCGAGCTGCCGAAGCGCCGGCTCACCGTCGTCACCGGGGTGTCGGGCTCCGGGAAGAGCTCGCTCGTCTTCGGCACCATCGCCGCCGAGTCGCAGCGGCTCATCAACGAGACGTACAGCGCGTTCGTCCAGGGCTTCATGCCGACCCTGGCCCGCCCGGACGTCGACGTCCTCGAGGGGCTGACGACGGCGATCATCGTCGACCAGGAGCGGATGGGCGGCAACCCCCGCTCCACCGTGGGGACGGCGACCGACGCCAACGCGATGCTCCGCATCCTCTTCAGCCGGCTCGGGCAGCCGCACATCGGCTCGGCGCAGGCCTTCTCGTTCAACGTCGCCTCTGCCAGCGGGGCGGGGGCCGTCACCGTCCAGCGGGGGACCGACGCGACGAAGGAGCGGCGCGAGTTCAGCATCACCGGGGGCATGTGCCCTCGCTGCGAGGGGATGGGCTCGGTCTCGGAGATCGACGTCAGCCAGCTCGTCGACGAGGACCTCTCGCTCGCGGAGGGCGCGATCACCGTCCCCGGCTACACCAAGGACGGGTGGTACGGCCGGATCTTCGCCGCCGTCGTCCCCGCCGACCGGCCGGTGCGCGAGCTCACCGCGAAGCAGCGGCACGAGCTGCTCCACGGCAAGGCCCGCCGGATCAAGGTCGAGGGGATCAACCTCACCTACGAGGGCCTCGTCCCGCGCATCCAGAAGTCGATGCTCGCCAAGGACGTCGACTCCCTCCAGCCGCACGTGCGGGCCTTCGTCGAGCGGGCGGTCACCTTCCAGACCTGCCCGGACTGCGGCGGGACCCGGCTGAACGAGACAGCCCGGTCCTCGAGGATCGACGGGGTCAACATCGCCGACGCCTGCGCGATGCAGGTCACCGACCTCGCCGACTGGGTCGCCGGGCTCGAGGAGCCCTCCGTCGCACCGCTCCTCGCCTCGCTCCGGGCCACCCTCGCCTCCTTCGTCGACATCGGCCTGGGCTACCTCAGCCTCGACCGGCCGGCGGGCACCCTCTCCGGGGGCGAGGCCCAGCGCACCAAGATGATCCGCCACCTCGGGTCCTCGCTGACCGACGTCACCTACGTCTTCGACGAGCCGACGATCGGCCTGCACCCGCACGACGTCCAGCGGATGAACGAGCTGCTGGTCCGGCTCCGCGACAAGGGGAACACCGTGCTCGTCGTCGAGCACAAGCCGGAGGTCGTCGCCATCGCCGACCACGTCGTCGACCTCGGCCCCGGGGCCGGGAGCGACGGCGGCGAGGTCGTCTACGAGGGCTCGGTCGAGGGGCTGCTGGCCAGCGACACGCTCACCGGCCGACACCTCGGCTACCGCGCGGCGCTCAAGCCGTCGGTGCGCACCCCCACCGGCACGCTGGCCGTCCGCGGCGCCGGCACGCACAACCTCCGCGACGTCGACGTCGACATCCCGCTCGGGGTGCTCGTCGTCGTGACCGGGGTCGCCGGGTCGGGGAAGAGCTCGCTCGTCCACGGCTCGGTCTCGGGCCGTGACGGGGTCGTCACCGTCGACCAAGGGGCCATCCGCGGGTCCCGTCGGAGCAACCCGGCGACGTACACCGGGATGCTCGACCCGATCCGCAAGGCCTTCGCGAAGGCGAACGGGGTGACGCCGGCACTCTTCAGCGCGAACTCGAAGGGAGCCTGCGGGGCGTGCAACGGAGCGGGGGTCGTCTACACCGACCTCGCGATGATGGCCGGCGTCGCCACGACGTGCGAGGAGTGCGAGGGCCGCCGCTTCCACGCGGAGGTGCTCGGCTACCGGTTCGGGGGGCTGGACATCAGCGAGGTCCTCGCGATGCCCGTGGCCCGGGCGGAGCGGTTCTTCGCCGAGGGCGAGAGCCGGGTCCCGGCGGCGCACGCGGTGCTCGAGCGCCTCGCCGACGTCGGGCTGGGCTACCTCAGCCTGGGGCAGCCCCTGACGACGCTCTCGGGCGGGGAGCGGCAGCGCCTCCGGCTCGCGACGCACATGGCGGGCAGGGGCAGCCTCTACGTGCTCGACGAGCCGACGAGTGGGCTGCACCTCGCCGACGTCGAGCAGCTCCTGGGCCTGCTCGACCGGCTCGTCGACGCCGGCCGCAGCGTGCTCGTCATCGAGCACCACCAGGCCGTGATGGCGCACGCCGACTGGATCATCGACCTCGGCCCCGGGGCCGGCCACGACGGCGGCCGGGTCGTCTTCGAGGGCACCCCCGCCGATCTGGTCGCCGACGGGTCCACGCTCACGGGGCACCACCTGGCCGCCTACGTCGGCTAGCTAGGGGGCCACAGCGGGCCGGTCGCCCCCGTCGCTCCGGTCAGAGCCAGCCGGACCGCTTGAAGGCGGCGTAGAGCGCGCCGCAGGCGGTGGCCATGACCGCGAGGACGCCGAAGTAGCCGAAGCGCCACCCGAGCTCGGGCATGAACTGGAAGTTCATCCCGTAGATGCCGGCGATCATCGTGGGCACCGCCGCCATGGCCACCCAGGCCGAGATCCTGCGCATGTCGTCGTTCTGCTGCACCGAGATCTGGGCCAGGTGGGCCCCGAGGATGTCCGTGAGCAGCCGGTCGTAGGACTCGACGTGGTCGATGACGGAGTGGAGGTGGTCCGAGACGTCACGGAGCTGGAGGCGGAGCTCGCCGTCGGGCACCGGGCTGCGCGGGGAGAGGTGCATCATCCGCAGCGGTTCGGCGAGCGGGACCGCCGCCCGGCGGAACTCGAGGACCTCGCGCTTGAGCCGGTAGATGGAGCCCGAGGGCATCCGCGCGCCGGAGAAGACCTCGCGCTCGATCTCCTCGAGGTCGAGCGCGACCTCGGCGTCGATGGCGGTGTAGTCGTCGACGACGGTGTCGAGGACGGCGTGGAGCACGGAGAGGGGGCCGAGGCGGAGCCGGTCGGGGGTCGCCTCCAGCCGCGCGCGGATGCCGGTCAGCGGGCTGACGTCACCGCGGCGGACCGTGACGACGAAGTGGTCACCGACGAAGACCATCACCTCGCCGGTCTCGATGTCGGAGGTCCGGTCGAGGTAGCGCAGCGGCTTGAGGACGACGAAGACGGTGTCGTCGTAGAGCTCGACCTTCGGCCGTTGCCGGCCCTTCACGGCGTCCTCGACGGCGAGGGGGTGGAGGGACAGCTCGGTGTTGACCTCGGCGAACTCCTCGCGGGTCGGGTCCTTGAGGCCGATCCAGAGGAACGAGCCGTCCTCGCCGCTCTCGCGGAGGGCGGCCAGCTCGTCGCTGAGGTCGCCGCACGGGCAGCGGCGCCCGTCGACGTAGAGGGCGAGGTCGACGATCACGCCGGCCATTGTGCCGCTGCGGCCGGCATCTACAGTGGGCAACCGTGGCCCTCGTCCTCCTCGTCCGTCACGGTCACTCGACCGCCAACGCCGACGGCGTCCTCGCGGGGTGGACCGACGGCGTCGGGCTCACCGACACCGGCCGCGAGCAGTCCCGTCGGCTGGGGGAGCGGCTCGCGCCGCTCGACATCGCGCGCGTCGTGACGAGCCCGCTCCAGCGGTGCGTCGAGACCGCGGCCGCAGCCCTGCCGGGGCTACCCCGCACCACGGACGAGCGGCTGGGGGAGTGCCACTACGGCGCGTGGACCGGGCGCCGGCTCGCCGACGCGGCCACCGAGGACCTCTGGCGCGTGGTCCAGGACGACCCCGGGTCGGCGACCTTCCCCCCGCACGAGCACTACCTCGCGGAGTCCCTCGCCGAGATGGCCGACCGGGTCGTCGGCGCGGTCCGGGCCCTCGACGCGGAGGTCGAGGCCGAGCACGGCGCCGCGGCGGTCTGGGTCGCCGTGAGCCACGGTGACCCGATCAAGGCGATCGTCGCCGAGGCGGTGGGCGCCGGCCTCGCGGGGCTCCAGCGCGTCCGCGTCGACCCCGGCTCGGTGACCGCCGTCCACGTGACGACGCGGCGGATGGTCCTCCTCGCGAGCAACACCGTGGCCGGGGACCTCCGGCCGCTCGTCGCCCTGCCGACCGAGCACGTCCCCGGGGACGCCGCCGTCGGAGGCGGCGCCGGCTGAGCCACCCCGTCTCCGGGGACGCGTGCGAACACGCCGTGGGCAACCGGCGCGTTCACACGCATGCGGGTGGAGGGCGTGCGAGCCCCGCGGCCGACGAGACGTCTTGTTGCGAATAGGATGCAACAAGAGCCGCCGCGCGCCCGGCGCGGCCCCGGACGACAGGAGCGGACGTGCACGTCCCCGACGGGTTCCTCGACGCACCCACCTCGGTGGGCACCGCGGTCGTCGCGGCCGGCGTCGTCGCCGTCTCGCTGCGTCGTGCGGTGCGGCACGAGCTCGACGAGCGCACCGCGCCCCTCGCCGGGCTCGTCGCGGTCTTCGTCTTCGCCGCGCAGATGGTCACCTTCCCGGTCGGTGCCGGCACGTCCGGGCACCTCCTCGGCGGCGCCCTCGCCGCGGTCCTCGTCGGGCCCGCCACCGCGACCCTGTGCCTCACCGTCGTCCTCGCGGTCCAGGCGTTCCTCTTCGCCGACGGCGGCGTCACCGCCCTGGGGACGAACGTCCTCCTCATGGGCGTGCTCGCCGTCTGGGTCGGCTACGGGGTGTTCCGCGGCGTCCTCGCGCTGATGCCGCGACGCCTCTCGAGCGTGTCGTGGGCCGCGGGGGTGGGCGCCTTCGCGAGCGTCCCGGTGGCCGCGCTCGGGTTCGTCGGCCTCTATGCGCTGGGCGGCTCGGCCCCCATCCCGCTGAAGTCCCTCGCCCTCGCGATGGGCGGGTGGCACGTGCTCATCGGGCTCGGCGAAGCCGTGATCACCGCCCTCGCGGTCTCCAGCGTCGTCGCGGCCCGCCCCGACCTCGTCCACGGCGCCCGCGGCCGGTTGCCCGCACTCGAGCTGCGGACCCCGGAGGCGGTGCGGTGAGCACCCGCCGCCTCGTCACCGTCGGCCTCGTCCTCAGCCTCCTCGTCGCGGGGGTCCTCTCCACCTA
Organism: Phycicoccus sp.; assembly: GCA_035702545.1. Classification (GTDB taxonomy): domain Bacteria; phylum Actinomycetota; class Actinomycetes; order Actinomycetales; family Dermatophilaceae; genus DASSQJ01. The sequence goes on along the minus strand of DASSQJ010000288.1, from coordinate 374 downwards.
CGCCTCGAGGCACCCGGACGGGCTCCAGCACGTCGCGGCGAGCCTGGGCTTCGCCTCGGACGCGCAGGCCTCCGCGACGTCGGGGTCGCCGCTCGCCGGGTACGCGGTGCAGGGTGTCTCCGACCCCCGGCTCTCCGGCGGTCTCGCGGGCGTGGCCGGTGTCGTCGTGGTCGGCGCCCTGATGACCGGGCTGGTTCTCCTCCTGCGTCGCCGCGCGCCGAAGGCCGACGGCTGAGGTGGGGTCCGGGCACACCAGTCACCTGCACGTCGACGGCGACTCCCCGCTGCACCGGATGCCGGCCCACGCCAAGCTCGTCGGCCTGGTCGCCTTCGTGCTCCTCACCGGGTCGGTGCCCGCGACCGCGCGGTGGGCC
>DASSQJ010000287.1:0-8031 GCA_035702545.1 Phycicoccus sp. | reverse complement strand
CTCGCCCTCCTCGCGGCACCGTTCGGGTCGGCCGACCACGTCAACTACCTCGCGTACGGGCGCATCCTCGACCAGGGCGGCGACCCGTGGTTGGAGTCGCCGGGCACATGGGCGGGTGGGGCCGACCCGGTGACGAGCCGGGTCGAGGCGCCGTGGACCGAGGAGCCGAGCATCTACGGGCCGTTCGCGACGGCGCTCCACGGGCTCGCCGCCGCGATCGGGGGCGACTCGCTGCGGCAGGGCGTCTGGGTCTGGCAGCTGCTCGTCGTCATCGCCTGGCTCGGTGTGCGGGCGCTGCTCCGACCCGTCCTCGGCGAGGAAGCGCGGGGTCGCCTCGACGTCCTGTGGACGCTCAACCCGCTCGTCCTCGGCGTGGGCGTGCTCGGCGCGCACGTCGACGTCGTCGCCAGCGCGCTCGCCGTCGCGGCCGTCGTCGTCGCGGCCCGGTGGTGTGGTGTCGGTGGGGCAGCGCCGGCGGGCGCCGTCGCGGGCCTCGCCCTCTGCACCAAGGTCACGTACGCCGTCGTCCTCGTCGGCATCCTCGTCGCCTGGTGGCTCGCGGCGCGGTCGGCCACCCCCGACGGCACCCCCCGTGCACGTCCGGTGCCGCACCCCCTCGCCCGGATGCTCTGGCTCGCCGTCGGCGTCGTGGCCGTGTCGGTCCCGCTCCACCTGTGGGCCGGCCCCCACGTCTACGACCAGCTGCGCCGCTCGCGCCAGGCCGTCTCGCTGGCCACCCCGTGGCGCCTCGTCCTCGAGGCGCTCGCGCCGCTCCTCGGCGGCCCGACGACGCGGACGCTCATCGCCGTGGGGGCCGCCGGGCTCGCCGTGCTCCTCGCCTGGCTCCTGCTCAGGCTCTCCCGGGCGGACACCGGGCTGCCCGCGGACGACGCCCCCTCCGCCCGGTCCGTCGCGGCGACGGCGCTGTGGGTCACCGCCTGCCTCGGCCTCGCCTACTCCCTCGCCGCCCCGTACTCGCTGCCCTGGTACGACGTCCTCGTCTGGTCGGCGCTGCCCGCGCTGCTCCCCGGTGTCGTCGACCTCGTCGCCCTCGGCCGGCTGCTCGTCGTGGCCTGCGCCTACGTGCCCGGGCGGGTCCTGGGGATGACCCCCGCCGTCGAGCGCCTCACGCTCGGCTTCCGCCGCCGCGTCGCGCCGTGGCTGCTCCTCGGCCTGTGGGCGGCCGTCATCGCCGTCGGCGTGCGGCGCGGGTCCCGGCCGACGCCCGGGCCTCCTCGAGGAGGTGGCACGCCGACACCGACACGATGAGCGGCACGGCGAGGGTCGCCCCCACGGCCGGGATCGCGACGCCGGAGTCGTTGACGAGGAACCCGATCGTCAGGGTGATGAGGAGCGCGACGAGCCCGGCGCGCAGGGTCGGCGCCTGCTCGTAGGAGCGCTGGAGGGCCCGCGAGCCCCACGAGGTCGGCCGGGCCAGGATGACGATGACGAAGACGAGCGCGGCCGGGACGAGCAGGGTGAGCGGCGCGTTCCCGAGGAGGATGTCGAGGTTCTGCTGCGCCTTGCGCAGGACGATGTCCCCCGCGGTGCCGTCGATCATCGCCTGGACGAAGCGGCCGAGGTGGGTCCGGCTCTCGGGCGCCCGCAGCCAGTCCAGGCCCGCCACGGCGAAGAAGACGACGACGACGGAGAGGCCGATGAGCAGGACCCGGCGCCACGTCATCCGGAGGCCGAGGACGGCGAGGACGAGGTAGACGATGCCGGGCAGCAACGCCGGTGGACCGCCACCGTCGGCACCCCAGAACGGGGCCCCGTCGACGACGAGGGCGAAGCCGCCGAGGACGGCGACGGCGGCGGCGGCCTCCCGGCGGCGCCCGGCGGCGACGAGCCACGAGGAGACCGCGGTGGCGAGGAGGATGGTGGCCGTCGCGAAGAGCGCGAAGGTCGGGTTCCCCATCCCGTAGAACCGGCCGGCGACGACCGGCTGGAGACCCATGAGCGAGGAGAGCTGCAGCCGCGACCCGGTCATCACGTCGACCGCGAGCACGGCCACCGTGACCGCGGAGACGACGGCCATCGGCCCGAGCGCGAGCCGGCCCCACGGCGGCTTGAGCGCCAGCACCGCGATGGTCGCGACGAAGAGGCCGACCGCGGCGACGACGGAGAGCATGGCGACGGGAAAGCGCCACCACGGGAGCAGGTTGGCGAGGAAGGTGGAGACCGGGACCGCCGCGGCCACCACGGCGAGCGTCCGGACCCGGGACAGGGCCACCGTCCGCGAGGCGTCCGACCCGAGCCGGCCCTTCCAGACGAGGAGTACGAGGAGGTAGATGGCGAGCTGGCCGTAGGCGAAGACCTGGAAGAACGGCTCGACGAGCCCGTGGACGTCGTGGCTCGCCTCGTCGAAGTCGCGCAGGGCGGTGAGCCGCGCGTCGGCACGCGGCTGGGAGTTGTCGGGTGCCGGCTCGCTCGTCAGCGGCGCACCCCCGACCGCGGGCGGCACCGTGAGCCCGACCCGCGAGAGGACGGTCGCCGTGATGTCGGAGGACTGCGCGAGCCCGGTCTGGCGGGTCGACCCGGAGGCGAGGGTGCCCGGCCCGTAGTGCGGACCGCGTGCGACGACGAGCCGCAGCCGCTCGCTGACCCCGGCGTCGGCGATGCTCGCGACGATGTAGTCCGCGCCGTTCGGCCCGGCCTCGAGGACCTGCCCGATCCGGGTGTCGATCTCGGTGAGCTGCTGCTGGCGGGAGGCCGGCGCGGTCTCCCCCTCGGCCACGTCCTCGGGGTCACGCAGCGCCCCGACGTCGACGAGGGTGACGGGGCAGGTGTTGAGGTCCTGGAGGAGGTCGGCCGAGGACCAGTCGGACCACCGCTGGACCGACCCGTCCGGAAGCGCTGCACCGGCCGGGGAGTACGGCCCGATCGAGCGGACGCAGAGCTTGGCCCGGTCGAGCTCGCCGCCGAGCAGCCCGAGCCGGGTGTCGAACTTGGTCTCCGCGGCGGCCGCCTGGTACTCGGGCCACTCGGTGACCCGGTCCGACACCACCGACGGCGGGCCGGGGCACGGGCGGTCGGCGGGGTCGCGCGCCGCGCCCTCCCGCGGGGCCGCCGCCCGGGACCCCGCGGAGAGCCCCAGCCAGCCGTCGATGGGGCAGGTGTTCGAGTAGACCGAGCGCACCGACAGGGCCGCCGAGGAGCCGTCGCGCAGCAGCAGCCAGAGGTTCGGGGTCGCGTCCTCGCTGACGTCGGACCAGCTGATGCCACCGGTCGCGACGACGACGACCGCGCCGCTCGTGTCGCTCGAGGGCGCGGTCGCCGTGGCGGTGCTGAGGAGGAGCCCGCCGAGGCCCGCCACGAGGGCGAGCGCGACGGCCAGGGCTCTGTGGGTCACCCGGGACAGGATAGGCACCAGGGCAGGGGCACCCGAATCGGGGCGAGCGGCCGGCAGCGGGCGGGCATCCCCGACAATGGGCTCCGTGCCGACCTCGACAGCGCGTGCTCCGAGCCGCCGCCGACGGCTCCGGACCGGCTGGGGCCGCGTCGCCGCCCGGGCGGACCGGATGGTGCCCCACGCCTGGCAGCGCTGGGCACTCGCCGTCGTCGTCGTCCTGCTCGCGGCGCTCCCCGTGGTCCTGCGCTACCTCGTCTTCTGGCCGCTCGACCAGTGGCAGGTCGACGTCGAGGTCTACCGAGAGGCCGGCGTCTCCATCCTCAACGGCCGCCCGATCTACCTCGCGATGACCGAGAGCCCCCAGCTCCTCCCCTTCACGTACCCGCCCTTCGCCGCCTTCCTCGCGGTCCCGCTCGCCCTCCTGCCGTTCGGCGTCGTCGGCTGGCTGTGGACCGCGCTCCAGGTCGCCGCGACGACGGCGATCGTCTGGTACTCGGGCTACCGGCTCATTCATCGCGCCGGACCGTGGACGGCCCTCGCGCTCGCGGTCCTCACCGCACCCATGCTCTGGCTGCACCCGGTGAGCGACGGCATCCGGTTCGGCCAGGTCAACGCCTTCATCGTGCTGCTCTGCCTCATGGACCTGCGCGAGCCGCGTCCCCGCCTGGTCCGGCGGGTGCCGCGGGGCGTCCTCGTCGGCATCGCGATGGCGATCAAGCTGACCCCGGGCGTCTTCGTCGTCCACTTCCTCGTCACCCGCCGTTGGCGCGAGGCCGCCACGGCCGTCGGGACGGCGGTCGGGGTGACCCTCGCCGCGTGGGTGCTGCTCCCGCAGGCGTCCTTCGCGTTCTGGGGCGGTGCGCTGCAGGACCCGGCCCGGCTCGGGCCGAACATGGGCACCGCGAACCAGTCGATGCGCGGCTTCCTCCTGCGCGTCGGCCCGGACGGTGCGGCGGGGACCGCCATCTGGATGGTCTGCGTCGCCGTCGTCGGGGTCTTCGGGTTCTGGCTGGCCCGCCGGTACTACCGGGCCGGGGACTCCATCGGCGAGGTCGCGGTCGTCGGCCTCCTCGCGTGCCTGCTCTCGCCGGTCGCGTGGATCCACCACTTCCACTGGGTGGTCGTCGTCGTCTTCGCCCTCCTCGGCGCCCGGCCGTGGGAGGAGCGGCGCCGGCTGTGGGCCGCGCTCGGGGTCACCGCCTTCTTCCTCTGCCGACTGCCGTGGTGGGGCATCGACTGGCTCAACCACCCCGAGTGGCCGGAGCTGCCGGGGCGCATCCTCCAGAACGCCGACGTGTTCGGGGGCCTGGCGACGCTGTTCCTCCTCTGGTGGGCCGTCCGCCCCGGCTCGGCCCCGGGTGAAGGTGGTGCCGCTCGGGAACCGGCGCGCTCACACCTCGACCCCACCGCCGCCGCGCCCGTCGGGATGCGCGACGCGGCCCCGGAGCGGACGCCCGAGCGGACCCCGGGGCACCCGGCCTAGCCTGAGGGGGTGTTCGCACCTCACCCGCTCGAGCTGCTGTTCCTCGTCGTGCCGGTGCTCGTCGTCGTCGGGGTCGTCGTGGCCGTCGTCGTCCTGCTCCGCCGCCGGTCCGACCTCGAGCGCCGGGTGAGCGCGCTCGAGGCGCGGCTGCCCGCCGCCCCCACCGACGGGGACCGCCCGTGACCCGCTACGGCTACCTCGGCCCCGAGGGCACCTTCACCTCGATGGCCCTCGACGCGTGGGGCCCCGCCGCCGGCGCCCAGCGGGTCGCCTTCGGCTCGGTCGACGCCGCGCTCGCGGCCCTGCGGGGTGGCGACGTCGACGGCGCGATGGTGCCCATCGAGAACTCCGTCGAGGGTGGGGTGTCCGCGACGCTCGACGCGCTCGCGAGCGGCGACCCGCTCGTCGTCACCGGCGAGGTCCTCGTGCCCGTGACGTTCGTCCTCGCGGCCCCTCCCGGCACCGCCCTCGACGACGTCCGCGCGGTCGGGACCCACTCACACGCGTGGGCGCAGGTCCGCGGCTGGATGGCCGACCGCCTCCCCGGGGCGGCGTACGTCCCGACGCTCTCGACCGCCGCCGCCGCCGAGGCGCTCGCGCCCGCCGCGCCGTCCCCCGACGCCGGCAGCGCCTCCTTCCAGGCCGCCGTGTGCGCCCCCTCGGCGGCCCGCCTCCACGGGCTCGACGTCCTCGCCGACGACATCGGCGACCGCCAGGCCGCCGTCACCCGGTTCGTCCTCGTCGCCCGGCCCGGGGCGCTGCCGGACCCGACCGGCGCCGACAAGACGACCGTCGTCCTCTACCAGCGCGAGGACCACGCCGGAGGCCTGCTCGAGCTGCTCGAGCAGTTCGCGGCCCGCGGCATCAACATGACCCGCCTGGAGTCGCGTCCGACGAAGGCGTCGATGGGGTCGTACTGCTTCTCGGTCGACGTCGAGGGGCACGTCCTCGACGAGCGGCTCGGTGAGGCCCTCACCGGGCTGAAGCGGATCTGCGCCGAGGTGCGCTTCCTCGGCTCCTACCCGAGGGCGGACCGGCAGCCCGCGACGATCGGCCCGAGGGCGCGCGACGAGGACTTCACCGCGGCCCGCGCGTGGCTCGAGGGCATCCGCTCCCCCCGCAGCTGACCCCCCGCCACCCCACCGGCCGCAGCTTTCTCTCCGGATGCCGGAACCTTCAGCGGGCGACCGGAACCGTTCCCGTCGCCTGCTGAAGGTTCCGGCATCCCGCGTAGCCGGACTGGGCGCCAGAGTCCGACCGACCCGCCGGCCCCGAGGGGCCGGCCTCGCGCCCTCAGGGGCCCGACGCCCGAGGCCTCAGACGGAGGGTGCCGTCCCGGTACCCGACGTCGGCTGCTGGACCAGCTCGAAGCCGAGCCAGTAGCGCTCGCCCTCTCCCCAGTGCAGGGCGACCATCGGCCCGGAGCGCTCCAGGCGTGGCCGCGAGCCGAGCATCTCGAGGACCCACCGCTCCTGCTCGTCGAGCGGCGAGGGGCAGGCCCGCTTCGTCGTGGCGAGCACGTCGATGACGAGCCGGCTCTCCTCGACGTGCGCCGGTCCCCGCCCCGTGTTGCACCCGGTCGTGACGAACAACCCGCCATCGGCGACGACCACCTGGACCGGGGCGACGAGCTCCGCCGGCGCACCGGTGGCGTTGACCGCGGTCCAGGTGCCGGCGACCTCGGCGAGCGAGCCGACGGGGACCGAGCCGTTGGCGGTGTCCCCTCCGGGCGGGCGCGCGGCGAGCACTCCGGCCACGGTGACGGCGGTGACGACGGCGACGATGACGAGCACGGTGGCTCTCCTCACGGGGTGTCCTCTCGGGCGCGGGCCGCGCCGCCCTTACCCGGGGGGATCCACCCCGGGCCTCTCGTGTGGTCGTGCACCCAGGCGTCGACCTCGCCCCACCGGTCGTCGAGCCAGGCGGCGAACTCGACCGGTTCGTCCGGGACCTCGGACGCGCGGTAGGTCCACGTCTTGACGAGGAACGGCCGGCCGTGGAACGGGGCTGCGTCCCAGATCAGGCGTGGCGAGCTGAGCTGCCCGAACCCCGAGTGCGCGAGGACCATGACGTCGGCGCCGGGGCGCGCCTCGCGGGCCGCCCACGCGCCCCGGGTCTTCGGGGGCAGGACGTGGCGCAGCTCCTCCGCGCGCCGGGCTCGCTCGCCGTCGCCGCGGTCGCGGAGCCGCCGGATGATGCCCGCCCGCCGACCGGGCGTCCAGTTCTGTCCCTCGGGGAAGATGAGGAAGACGTCGTCGCGGTCCAGCGACTCCGCGAGCCGGGTCACGCCGGCGAGCCGTTCGGCACCGGAGCCGGAGTGCGACGGGACGAAGAAGGAGTCGATGCGGGTGAGGATGGTGTCGACGCCGGGGTCCCAGCGCAGCGCCTCCGCGAGGACGATCCGCGGCAGCCGCTGGGCCGTGCGGGCGAGGAGCCACGAGATGGCGAGCGAGTCCGCTGGCCCCGCGTGGCGGGCCAGGGTGATGAGGGGGTGGTCGACGTCGCCGAAGTGCATCCGGTCGGCGAGCCGGACCTCCAGGCCCATCCACCGGCGGGCGTAGTACATCATCGAGTCCAGCGCCTGCGAGAAGAGCCGCTCGTGGTCCGTCTGCCAGGTCGGCGACGAGTGGTCGGGGCTGCGGGCCCACAGCGCCCAGCACGAGACGAGCATCCGGATGTCGACCCACATGAGGATGACGGCCAGGCACGCCACCCGGAACAGCCGGGCTCGCCGGTCGACGACGACGTGGAAGGCGCCGGCGACGGCGACGGGCACGGCGAGGCCCGTGACGAGGACCCCGACGAGCGGCCAGATGACGTGGAGCACCCGCCGCACGAAGAGCGGCGGTGGCGGGATCCCGCGCATGCCCATGGGGGCAGCGTAGGGGCGGGTGCGGACCGCCCGGGCTCACTCCGGGGGGAAGGCGTCCTCGAGGTAGGCCCGGGACGCGAGGTGCGCCTGCTCCATCCGCACCCGCATCCGCGCCGCCCGCGCCTGCCCGAGGGAGAGGTTCGGGCTCGTCGTCGCGCCGCTCGGGAGCACGTGCATCTCGACGTCGGCCGGGACGGACTCCATCTCGTGGACGAACCGGTGTCGCCGGGCGATCTCGAAGGCCACGGTGCCGACCTCCCACGGCTTCGTCGGAGGCGTCAGCGGCTGCTCGACCCGGCCGACCTGGAGCACGAAGATCCGGGT
>DASSQJ010000286.1:0-6368 GCA_035702545.1 Phycicoccus sp. | reverse complement strand
CGGGCAGCTCGCGACCCGGGTCGTCGCCCCGCGCCTCGGCCGGCCGAAGCTCGTCGCGGGACCGCCGAAGCGGTTCGCCCAGGCCGTTGGCCTGGGGTTCACGACGGCCGCGACTCTCGCCGTCGTGCTCGGTGCGCCGGTCGTGGCGGTCGGGCTGCTGGCGGTGCTCACGCTCTTCGCGACGCTCGAGTCGGTCTTCGGGTTCTGTGCCGGCTGCTACGTCTTCGGCCTGCTCATGCGGACCGGCCTGGTGTCGGCGGACATCTGCGCGGAGTGTGCGGACATCTCGCTGCGACGTCAGGAGCCCGCGGCGGCCTGAGGGAGCCCCCGGCCGGAGTGCGGGGGGAGGACCGATCGTGGCCGGCGCACGGTGGGGTTGTGTGCGCGACGTCCCGGCCCGAGGCCGAGGACAGGGGGTGTGCCGGAGACGTCCGGATGGTTCGCCCCACGAGTCACACCACCGCTCCGGGCGACGACCACGAAGACCGGGCCAACGTGCTCACCGTCCGCGCTTCCCGGCGCACCTCCCGAGGCAACCATATGGATGCCCCACGACCTGAGCCAGGATGCGCGGCGTGTCACGCCCGGCGGGAGTCACGGCTGTGGCGCGCCTGACGAACCATCCGGACGTCTCCGCATGACCGTCTCGTGGGTCCGAGACTGGCGTCGGTGTGCTGGCGCACCTCGGGAACCATCCGGACGTCTCCGCACCACTCCCTCGTGGGTCCGGGACCGCCATCGCTCGCGGTTGGCTCGACGCATCCGAACACGTCCGGTCGCCGCACGTGGACCCGCCCCACGGGCCACGTCGGATGTTCCCGACACCCCCTGTGAACACCCTCACGCTTGCCGCAGTTTGCGTTTGCTAACCAGAGCAAGCACAATGGAGTTGTGAGCAAGAACCCGCTGAACGACCTGGGCAGCAGCCTCGGCGAATACCTGCGCGAGCAGCGCCAGGCCGCCCGGCTGTCCCTTCGTCAGCTGTCCGAGCTCGCAGGGGTGTCCAACCCCTACCTGTCCCAGATCGAGCGAGGACTCAAGCGTCCCAGCGCCGAGATCCTCCAGCAGCTCGCCAAGGGGCTCGAGGTCTCCGCCGAGTCGCTGTACGTCCGCGCCGGCATCCTCGACGCCGAGACCGCGACCACCCCGCACACCACCCCCGACGTCCGGCGCGCGATCGCCGACGACCCGCTCCTCACCGAGCGGCAGAAGAAGGCCCTGCTCGACATCTACGAGTCCTACGTCGAGAAGGACTGACCGGGACGACGAGGTCCCCCCACAACTGCACACACCCCCGACCGCCCCACCGAAGGAGAACACCATGACCGTCCTCGATGACCTCAGGAAGAACGTCGACCCGACCCCGCTCTACGCCGTCGTCGGTGCCACCGACCTCGCCGTCGAGAAGGCCCGCGAGGCCCGCGTCGACCTCACCAAGCGCGCCGAGCAGGCCCGCGCCGACCTCACCCCCGCCACCGTCCAGGCCCGCGCCGTCAAGGTCGCGGACCAGGTCAAGGAGCTGCCGGCCCTCGCCATCAACCAGGGCATGGTCGTCTCGGGCAAGGTGGCCGAGGGCTACGCCGACCTCGCCACCCGGGGCAAGACCTTCGTCAAGCGGGTCCGCACCCAGAAGTCGACCCAGGACTTCCTCGCGCAGGCCGAGACCACGGTCGCCCAGGCCAAGGGCGCCGTCACCACGGCCCGCCACGCCGCCACCGAGATCGAGCGCTCCGCCAAGGCGACGATCACCACCGGGCGGCACGAGGTCGCCAAGGTCGCCGCGGTCCTCAGCGACACCATCGCCGAGGAGACCAAGGTCGCCGAGACCGAGGTGAAGAAGTCGGCCAAGCGCACCCGCACGGCCGCCAAGCGCACCTCGACCACGACCAAGAAGGCCACCAAGCGGACGACCTCCGCCGCGAAGGCCACCGCGACGAGCGCTCGCAAGACGGCCGAGGCCGCAGAGAAGGCTGCCGAGGTCACGATCGAGAAGCTCGGCGACTGACCGACCACCCCACGCCACCGGTCCCCTTTCCCGGTGGCACCCCGACGACCGGGGGCCGGCTCGACCGGCCCCCGGTCGTCCCCGTTCCCCGGGGATAGGGTCGGCAGCGTGCCGCAGCCCACCCCGCAGCCCACCCCACCAGCCCTCGCCGACGCGCCCGTCCTCGCCCACGTCACCCGCGGCGGCGTCGTCGAGTCGGCCCACCGCGGGACCGTCGCCGTCACCGGCCCCGACGGCGGTCTCCTCCGGGCCTGGGGCGCGGCCGACGACCCGGTCTTCCCCCGCTCCAGCAACAAGCCCCTCCAGGCCGTCGCGATGCTCCGGGCCGGCCTCGAGCTCCCCGCGCCGCACCTCGCCCTCGCCTGCGCCAGCCACAGCGCCGAGCCCTTCCACCTCGACGGTGTCCGCGACATGCTCACCGACGCCGGCCTCACCGAGGCCGACCTCCAGAACACGCCGGACCTGCCCTACGACCCGGACGAGCGGGACGTGTGGATCGCGGCCGGCCGCGTCGCCCGCCCCCTCGCCCAGAACTGCTCGGGCAAGCACGCCGCGATGCTCGCCACCTGCCGCCTCAACGGGTGGGACCTCGCCACGTACCGCGACCCGTCACATCCGCTCCAGGCCCTGATGGCGGCCACCATCGAGGACCTCGCCGGCGAGCCGGTCGCGGCCACCGCGGTCGACGGCTGCGGCGCACCGGTCATGGCGGTCTCGCTCCACGGCCTGGCCCGTGCCTTCGCCCGCATCGCCGCCGGCGACCCCGGCAGTCCGGAGGGGCGCGTGGCCGAGGCGATGCGGGCCCGTCCCGACCTCGTCGGAGGGACCCGGCGCGACGTCACGGCCCTGATGCGTGGCACGCCCGGACTCATCGCGAAGGACGGCGCCGAGGCCGTCTACGCCGCCGGCCTCCCCGACGGGCGCGGCGTGGCCCTCAAGGTCGCCGACGGCGGCCAGCGCGCCCGACCCGTCGTCCTCGCCGCCGTGCTCCGCCTCCTCGGCGTCGAGTCCGCCGCCTACGAGCGCCTCGAGGACGCCCCGGTCCTCGGGCACGGGCGCCCCGTCGGTGCCGTCGTCGCCGCCCTCGGGCCGGATGATCCCGCACCCGAGGGCCCCGGGGCGGGGAGCCGGATGCCGTGAGGGCCGTCCTCCAGCGCGTCAGCGGGGCCTCGGTCCGGGTCGACGGCGAGGTCGTCGGGGAGATCAGGGGGAGCGGGCTGCTCGCCCTCGTCGGCGTGACCCACGACGACGGGCCCGAGCAGGTCGAGACGATGGCCCGCAAGATCGCCGAGCTGCGGATCCTCGAGGGGGAGCGGTCGGTCTCCGACACCGGCGCCTCGGTCCTGGTCGTCAGCCAGTTCACCCTCTACGCCGACACCCGAAAGGGGCGCCGGCCGTCCTGGAACGCCGCCGCTCCGGCCCCCGTGGCCGAGCCCGTCGTCGAGCAGGTCGTCGCCGCGCTGCGCGCCCGCGGGGTCAGTGTCGAGACCGGTCGGTTCGGCGCCCACATGGACGTCGCCCTCGTCGGTGACGGCCCCGTGACCATCATCCTCGAGGTGTGACACCTACCCTTGTCCCATGAGCCTCCTCCAGACGCTGCAGGGCTGGATCGTCGTCGGCCTGTCCGTCGTGGCACTCGGCGTCGAGGTCTACGCCTTCGTCGACTGCGCCAGGCGCCGCGCTGACGCCTTCACGGCGGCCGGCAAGCGGACCAAGGGCTTCTGGATGCTCGTCACCGGCGTGGCGGCCCTGTTCGGCGTCGTCTCGCTGACGACGTTCCCCGGGCTGCTCGCCATCGTGGCCGTCATCGCGGCCGGGGTGTACCTCGCGGACGTCAAGCCGGCCCTCGACCAGGTCATGGGCAAGGGCCGCCGCACCGAGGGGCCCTACGGCCCGTGGTGAGCGCCGGCGCCCGTCCCTGAGCCGGGGGTCCCTGGGCCGGGGGTCCCCGGGCCGGGGGTCCCCGGGCCGGGGGCGACGGCCCCCCATCCCACCGTCAGCTCCCCGAGACGCCACCGTGCCGGCCCGTCGAGCAGCGGCCAGCCGTCGGCGCGCAGCGACTCCGCGGTCCGGAGGAAGCGCTGCCGCACGCCGTAGGCGGCCTGGGGCGCCTGCCGCGCCCACGCCTCGTCGAGCGCGGCGAGCAGCCGGTGCGCCCCCTCCCCGGGCACGTTGCGGTGGATGAGCACCTTCGGCAGCCGCTCGGCGACGACCCCCGGCCGCTCCAGCCCCCGCAGCCGCCACGACAGGGTGAGGTGCTGCGGCCCGGCAGCCGTGACGCCCACCCAGGCAGCGAGCCGCCCCAGCTCGTCGCAGGTGCCGTCGACGAGCAGCCCGTCGGGGGCGAGCCGGGCCACCGTCGTCGCCCACGCGTCCGGCACCTCGTCCTCGGCGTACTGGCGCAGCACGTTGAACGCGCGGACGACGACCGGGCGGTCGTCCCGGGCGAGCGGCACCTCGAACCCCCCGCGCCGGAACGAGAGACCGGGACGCTCCAGGGGGAGCGCGGCCGCCACCCGCTCGGGGTCGATCTCGACGCCGACGACCTCGACGTCCGAGCGCACCTGCCGCAGCCGGTCGTGGAGCTCGACCGCGGTCACCGGCGACGCCCCGTACCCGAGGTCGACGACGACGGGACGGGGTCCGGCTCGCCGGAGCCGCCACGCCTGCGGCCCGGCGAGCCAGCGGTCGCACCGGCGCAGGCGGTTGGGGTTCGTCGTGCCCCGGGTGATCGTCCCGACGGGTCGCTGGCGAGCCACGCGGCCAGCCTAGGCGCGGGCCGAGGGTCCGACGGGCCCACGGGCCCGGGCCGCGCGTGACGCGCGACGCCCGTGTCCGGCAGCCGACCCAGGTTCGTCCCAGCCGGCGCGCCTACCCTTGGCGGGATGTGGTGGGAACGACTGCGGGCACGGAACCGGGCGGGCGAGGTCAGCCTGTCGATGGTCGCGCTCGTGCTCTCCCTCGCGGCCGCCCTTGTCCTCGGCCTCACCTCGTGGCTGCCGCGAGCGCTGGCCCGCGACATCGGCATCGAGGACGTCGAGCCCGGGCTCCTCCAGGTCGCGCAGGGGGCCCGCGGGGTCCAGTCGCTCGGCGCGGGCCTGTCCGTGGCCCTCTACGACTCCGGGTTCCGCCTCTCCCGGAGCAGCACCGTCCTCGCCGACACCGTGAGCCGTGGGTCCCCCGTCTCCGCCGTCGTCGGTGAGCTCACCGAGAGCGACGAGCACCCCCGCGAGGTCGTCGACGCCGCGCTGAGCAACGTGAGCATCGACGCCGTCGTCCGCGACGGCGAGCGGGTCGTCTACAGCGGCGTCCTCTACGACGACGACCAGACCCGGACCCTGCCGCTGCGGATCGCGTTCGAGCCGGTCGACGGCCGGATCCGGATGGGGGTCGACGTCCGCGGGGCCGACGCCGTCGTCGTCCACCTCGACTGGCGGCCCGCGACGACCGGCATCGCCCCTGCGCTGCCCGCGCGCAACCTCAAGGAGCGGGCCTACTGGGTCGACCCGGCGGTCATCGAGCAGCCGGCGTTCACGTGGGTGCTGGGCACCGACGTGTCGATCGGACCGGTCGAGGTCCCGCGCGCGGTCGACCTGCGCCAGGACGGCCGGATCGCCATCCACGTCTGGTCCCCGGACGCCGTGGTCACCGTCACCGACACCCCACGCGGTGCCGTGCCAGACTCGGTCCCATGACCTCACCGACCCCGGCGCGGCTCCAGCGCGTCGCCATGGTGACCGTGCACACCTCGCCGCTCGCTCAGCCCGGCACCGGGGATGCCGGCGGGATGAACGTCTACGCGCTCGAGGTCGGCCGCCAGCTGGCCAGGCGCGGCGTGGCCGTCGACCTCTTCACGCGGACGACGAGCGCGAGCCAGCCCGCGGTCGTCGAGGTCGAGCCCGGGGTGGTCGTCCGCCACGTCGCCGCAGGGCCCTACGAGGGGCTGTCCAAGGAGGACCTGCCGGGCCAGCTGTGCGCCTTCGCCGCCGGGATGATGCGGGTCGCCGCCCACGCCCCGGCCGGGTACTACGACGTCGTCCACTCGCACTACTGGCTCTCCGGGCAGGTCGGGTGGCTCGCGGCGGACCGGCTCGGGGTCCCCCTCGTCCACACGATGCACACGATGGCGCGGGTCAAGAACCTCCACCTCGCCGATGGCGACGAGCCGGAGCCCGTGGGGCGCGAGATCGGTGAGGCCCAGGTCGTCGAGGCCGCCGACCGGCTCGTCGCGAACACCGACCGGGAGGCGCGCGAGCTCGTCGAGCTCTACGACGCGGACCCCGCGCGCGTCGTCGTCGCGCAGCCGGGCGTCGACCTCACGACCTTCACCCCCGGGCCGGTGCTCGAGGCCCGGGCGGCGGTC
>DASSQJ010000285.1:0-11483 GCA_035702545.1 Phycicoccus sp. | reverse complement strand
GGCGGCGAGGCCGTGGGCCGCGGCGACCTCGTCGATGGTCCGGGCGAGCTCGGCGTGCGGTCCGGGGACGGCCGGACCCGCGCCGGGGGCCGCGAGCCTGAACTCGACGCCGTCCGGGGCGATCGCGACGTCGAGGCCGCGGGCGGCGTCCCCGACGGCCCGGGCCACGGCGGCGGCGAAGGCGACCGCGGCCGGCAGGCCCGAGGTGGGGTAGCGGACGTGGAGGCCGGGGACGGGTCCGCCGTCCTGCGGTGTGCGGGCCTCGCTCAGGCGTCTGCCGCGAGACTCCATGCCCCCACGGTGCCACGCCGCCGGGCCCGCGGGGCCCGGAGAAGCGGGGACACGCCGGGCCGACCACCTGTCGGACGGTGGGGAGCCGGTCGGCGACGGGGGCGGGGAACAGACGGCGAGCGGATGAAGTTGAGTCGGGTGAACGCAAGTTCGGTGCTCGGGGTTTGCGCCTGCACACCCCGCGCGTCTAACTTGAGCCAGAAGCACTCAAGATCAGTGTCAGCGAACAAGGAGACCCCACACATGGCACGTGCAGTCGGCATCGACCTCGGCACCACGAACAGCGCCGTCGCCGTCCTCGAGGGTGGCGAGCCCACGATCATCGCGAACGCCGAGGGCGGTCGCACCACCCCGTCGGTCGTCGCCTTCTCCAAGGGCGGCGAGGTGCTCGTCGGCGAGATCGCCAAGCGCCAGGCCGTGACCAACGCCGACCGGACCATCCGCTCGGTGAAGCGCCACATGGGCACCGACTGGCAGTCGCCGGACATCGACGGCAAGCACTACACCGCGCAGGAGATCAGTGCCCGGATCCTCCAGAAGCTCAAGCGCGACGCGGAGGCCTACCTCGGTGAGACGATCACCGACGCGGTCATCACGGTCCCGGCGTACTTCGACGACCACGAGCGCCAGGCGACGAAGGAAGCCGGCGAGATCGCGGGCCTCAACGTCCTGCGCATCGTCAACGAGCCGACCGCCGCGGCCCTCGCCTACGGCCTCGACAAGGGCAAGGAGGACGAGCTCATCCTCGTCTTCGACCTCGGCGGCGGCACCTTCGACGTCTCCCTCCTCGAGGTCGGCAAGGACCCCGAGGACAACTTCTCGACCATCCAGGTCCGGGCCACCTCGGGCGACAACCAGCTCGGTGGCGACGACTGGGACGACCGGGTCGTCCAGCACCTCCTCACGACGGTGAAGAACTCGTCCGGCGTGGACCTCGCCAAGGACAAGATCGCGATGCAGCGCCTGCGCGACGCCGCGGAGCAGGCGAAGAAGGAGCTCTCGAGCGCCAGCTCGACGAACATCTCCCTCCAGTACCTCTCGATGTCCGAGAACGGCCCGATCCACCTCGACGAGACGCTGACCCGCGCCCAGTTCGAGCAGATGACCAAGGACCTCCTCGACCGGACGAAGCAGCCGTTCCACAACGTCATCAAGGACGCCGGGATCTCGCTGTCCGACATCGACCACGTCGTCCTCGTCGGTGGCTCGACCCGGATGCCCGCGGTCACCGAGCTCGTCAAGGAGCTCACCGGCGGCAAGGAGCCGAACAAGGGCGTCAACCCCGACGAGGTCGTGGCCCTCGGCGCGTCCCTCCAGGCCGGCGTCCTCAAGGGCGAGCGCAAGGACGTCCTCCTCATCGACGTCACGCCGCTCAGCCTCGGCATCGAGACCAAGGGTGGGCTGTTCACCAAGCTCATCGAGCGCAACACGGCCATCCCGACCAAGCGCAGCGAGGTCTTCTCCACGGCCGAGGACAACCAGCCGTCGGTGCTCATCCAGGTCTTCCAGGGTGAGCGGGAGATCGCCCAGCAGAACAAGCCGCTCGGCACCTTCGAGCTCTCCGGCATCGCGCCGGCGCCGCGCGGGGTCCCGCAGATCGAGGTCACGTTCGACATCGACGCCAACGGCATCGTCAACGTCTCCGCGAAGGACCGGGGCACCGGCAAGGAGCAGAAGATCACCATCTCCGGCGGGTCCGCCCTGTCGAAGGAGGAGATCGAGCGGATGGTCAAGGACGCCGAGGCGCACGCCGAGGAGGACCGGAAGCGGCGCGAGGAGACCGAGGCCCGGAACATGGGCGAGTCGCTCGTCTTCTCCACCGAGAAGTTCCTCTCCGAGTCCGGCGACAAGGTCTCCGACGAGCACCGTAAGCCCGTCGACGAGGCCCTCGCCGAGCTCAAGGACGTCATCAAGCCCGACTCGGGTGCGTCCAAGGACGAGATCCAGGCCAAGATCGACAAGCTCTCCGCGGCCTCCCAGGCCATGGGGACGGCGGTCTACGCCGCCGCGGCCGAGCAGGGCGAGTCCGGCGACGTGCCCGGTGCCGAGTCCACCGACGGTGGTCAGGCCGCGACCGACGCGGGTGACGACGACGTCGTCGACGCCGAGGTCGTCGAGGACGACGAGGAGCAGAAGTGACCGATCGCCCCACCGAGGGTGCACCCCCCGCCGGCACGCCGGCCGGGGGTGCACCCGGGGCCCCCGGGGCGACGGGCACCGGCCCGTCCGAGGACCGGCCCGTCCCCGAGGGCTCCTTCGACATGGACGCGACCGCCCTCGACGGCGGTGACGACATCAACACCGAGGCGGCCAACGACGAGCCCGTCGCGCCGCGTGCGGATGCGGAGGCCGGCGCCGGCGCCGCCGAGGATGCCGAGTCCCTTGCGGGCGAGGCCACCGAGCAGCACCCGGACACCGTGCTCGCCGCCGAACGGCTCGCCGACCTCCAGCGGCTGCAGGCGGAGTACGTCAACTACAAGCGCCGCGTCGACCGCGACCGGGCCGTCGTCCAGGAGCGCGCGGTCCACGACGTCCTCGAGTCGCTGCTGCCGGTCCTCGACGACCTCCACGCCGCGCGCGAGCACGGCGACCTCGTCGATGGCCCGTTCGCGGCCATCGCGGACAAGCTCGAGGCCACGCTGGGCCGGTACGGCCTCGCGCGGTACGGCGCCAAGGGGGAGGAGTTCGACCCCCAGCGGCACGAGGCGCTGATGCACACCCCGTGGCCCGTCGAGGACGTCGACCTGCCCGGAGACGCGACGTCGACGACGGTCGTCACCGTCCTCCAGCCCGGATACCGTGCCGGTGAGCAGGTGCTGCGGCCCGCTCGCGTCGCGGTCGCCGACCCCGACTGACCGACCCGAGCGACACGACCGACGAGAGCGACCCGAGAGGAGGCGCCGTGGCCAGCCAGGACTGGTTCGAGAAGGACTTCTACGCGATCCTCGGCGTCCCCCAGGACGCCGACGACGCGGCGATCAAGAAGGCGTACCGCAAGCTCGCCCGCACCCACCACCCCGACCGGAACGCCGGGGACGCCGCGGCTGAGCAGCGGTTCAAGGACATCGGGGAGGCGCACGCCGTCCTCTCCGACCCCAAGCAGCGCCAGGAGTACGACGCCATCCGCTCGATGGCCCACGGGGGTGCCCGCTTCCGGGCCGGCCCCGGGGGCCCGGGCGCCGGCGGCTTCGAGGACATCTTCAGCGCCTTCGGCGGTGGCGGCGGCGGGACGCGGGTCCGGTTCTCGCAGGGCGGCCCCGGTGGGGGGTACGCCGGCGGGGACCAGGACATCAACGACCTGCTCGCCCAGATGTTCGGCGGCGCGGCCGCAGGCGGGCGGGCGAGCGGCGGCGGTGACCCGTTCGGCGGCTTCGGTGCGCCGCGTGGGCCCCGCCCCGGCGCCGACGTCCAGGCGCGCACGACGCTGTCGTTCCGGGACGCCGTCGAGGGCTCGACGGTGACCCTGACGACGGCCGAGGGCCGGCGCATCACGACGAAGATCCCCGCCGGCGTGCGCGACGGCCAGAAGATCCGGCTCCGCGGCAAGGGTGGCGAGGGCGACCCCGGCGCGCCGCGCGGCGACCTCATCCTCACCGTCGCGGTCGAGCGGCACCCCGTGTTCGGCCGGGAGGGCGACAACCTCACCGTCGACCTGCCCGTGACCTTCGCCGAGGCCGCCCTCGGGGCCACCGTCGCGGTCCCGACCCTCGACGGGTCCAGCGTCCGGGTCAAGGTGGCACCGGGCACGCCGAGCGGACGCGTGCTCCGGGTCAAGGGCAAGGGCGTCGCCGGACGTCACGGCACCGGCGACCTGCTCGCCAAGGTCGTCGTCGTCGTGCCGCAGCGGCTCACCGACGACGCGCGCCGGGCCGTCGAGACCCTGCGGGCGGCGGAGGGCGACGCCGACCCGCGCGCCGCGCTCTTCGAGCAGGCGAGGGCCTGAGGGGAGACCGGTGATGAGCTCCTACGGCTACGCGGCCTTCTCACCGGACGACGACACCCCGGTGTTCGTCATCTCCGTGGCGGCCGAGCTCGCCGGGATGCACGCCCAGACGCTGCGCCAGTACGACCGGCTCGGCCTCGTGACCCCGTCGCGCACCAAGGGCGGCGGGCGGCGGTACTCGCAGCGCGACGTCGCGCTCCTGCGCGAGGTGCAGCGCCTCTCGCAGGAGGAGGGGGTCTCGCTCGCCGGCATCGCGCGGATCCTCGAGCTGGAGAACCAGGTCGACGCGCTCCGCCAGCGGGTCCACGAGCTCACCGAGCAGATCGAGGCCCTCGAGGCCTCCTCCGGGCGCACCACCCGGGTCTTCTCGGTGTCGCCGTCGGGCGACGTCTACGCCACCCGGCTCGGTGAGCGTCCCCGGCCGATGCGGTCCCAGGCGCTCGTCGTCTGGCGCCCGCGCGGCTGACGACGCCTCGGGGCGGCGGCATCGCTCAGGCGGCGAGGCGGGCGTGCACGCGCCCGGCGGCGAGGAGGACGACGACCGCGGCCACGGCCGCGGCGAGCGCGACGAGCACCGACGAGGGCTCCGCCGCCAGTCGGCCCCAGGCGATCCAGCCGAGCCCCCAGGCCATCGCGACGGCGACGGCCCAGCGCCCGCCGAGGCGGGAGGCGAACCACCGGCCGAGGACCGTCGCCACGGCGAGGACCGCGACCGCTGCGACGGCGTTCCCCGGGCCGCCGAGGTCGACGCCGGAGGAGACGAGGGCGGCGGTGACGTTGGCGCACGTCGCGACGGCGACCCAGCCCAGGTAGAGCCCGAACGTGCCGTCGACGAGGAGCCCCTCCGCCACCCCGTACGAGGGGTGGCGCTCGAGGCGGGTGACGATGATGCCGAGGGTCGCGGCGAGGGCACCGATGACGAGCACGCTGACCCAGATCCAGCCCTGCTGGGTGACGAGCAGCCACGCGGCGTTGAGCAGCATCGACACGGCCGCGAGCCACCCGACGGCCCGGTGCCGGCGGTCGGTCGTCTGCTCGGGCAGCCACTGCCAGACCGTGTAGCCGGCGAGGCCGAGGTAGATCGGCGTCCAGATCGCGAAGGCCGGACCGGCGGGGGCGAGGAGCGTGGCATCCGCCGCGAGGGCCCCGCCGGAGGACTCCTCGACCCGTGTCCCGAGGACCCCGAGCCCGACGAGGGTGCCGAGGACGCAGAGCACCTCGGCGACGGTGACGGAGACCTGGCGGGCCCGGTCCGAGCGGAGGGGGTCGCGGCTCATCGCCCCATTCGACCACGGCCTCCGGTGCCCACCGGCCCGCGCCGTTCGTGCCACGCGCAGGTACCGGTCGTATCCTTCCCCCGAGCCGGCAGACCGGTGGCGTCGACGTGGGCGCCGCTCCGGCGGAAGGGCAGGTGGCCGTGTCGAGCCAGACCGAGCCCGGGAAGCCCGGGGCGCAGCCCCCGCGCGGTGACTCCCGGCTGGAGCTGACGGCCTCCCGCCGCTCGGGCGCGCCGCGCTTCTACGGCCGGGTCGCGCTCGGGACCGTCCTCCCCGGCGCCGGGTTGCTCCGGACGCCGTGGCGGGCCGTGGGCTGGGCCCTGCTCGCGCTCTTCGTCGGGGTGCTCGGGTACCTCGGATACCGGATCTGGCAGGGCGGCGGAGTCCTCGACGCCGGCCTTGCACTCGCGGTGAGCCCCACGGCGCTGCGGGCGACCGCGGCGGTCGTCATGGTGGTGGCGGTGCTCTGGGTCGGCTCCATCGTCCTCACGGCGGAGCAGTACTGGCCCCGCCACGACCGGCACGCGCGGGTCCCCCGGGCGGTGTTCGCCGCGCTCGCGTGCGCAGCGATCGCCCTGCCCGGCGCCCTCGCCGTCCGCTACCTCGACGTGCAGGCGTCCCTCGTCGACGACGTCTTCGTCGCGAGCCCGGTGACCGTGGCGACGGGCAGCCCGGCACCGGCGCCGACGACCCCGGAGGACCCGTGGAAGGGCATCCCCCGGGTGAACTTCGTCCTCCTCGGCTCCGACGCCGGCCCCGACCGCACCGGCGTGCGCACCGACTCGATGATGGTCGTCAGCGTCAACACGAAGACCGGGGACACCCTCCTCATCGGGATCCCGCGCAACCTCGAGAACGTGCCGATCCCGCCGTCGAACCCGTTGCACGCCCTCTACCCCAACGGCTACAACTGCGGCGACCAGTGCCTGATGAACGCCATCTGGACGCTCGGGGACAGCCGCCCCGACCTCTTCCCCGGCAACAAGGCGCCCGGACGCACCTCCACCGTGGACGTCCTCGGCGCGGTGACCGGCCTCGACCTCAGCCACTCGATCGTCATCGACCTCCGGGGCTTCCAGCAGCTCGTCGACGCGATGGGCGGGGTCGACATCAACGTCAAGCAGCGGGTCTGCGTCGGCTGCCACTCCGGGCCAAACGGCGAGATCCTCTGGTCGAACTCGCGCCAGGAGTGGATCGAGCCGGGGCTGCAGCACCTCGACGGCTACCACGCCCTCTGGTACGCCCGCTCGCGGGCGGGCAGCGACGACTTCAGCCGGATGCGGCGACAGCGCTGCGTCGCCGGAGCCCTGCTCCAGCAGGCCGACCCTGTCTCGCTGTTCGCGCGCTACCCGCAGATCGCCAAGGCCGTCCGGAACAACGTGTCCGTCGACATCCCGCCGGACCAGCTGCCCGCGTGGGTGGACCTCGTCCAGCGGATCCAGGCGGGCCACTCCATCCGCTCACTGCCCCTGACGTCGAACATCATCCGCCCGGCGAACCCGGACTTCGCGAAGATCCGGGCCCTCGTCGAGAAGGGCCTGACGCCGCCGGCGAAGGCGACGCCGACCGGCACCTCCACCTCGGGGGCAAGCCCCACCCCCTCCTCGAGCTCGAGCCCCTCGGCGACGTCGGACCTGTTCCCGACCTCGGATCCGACCGAGGCGCTCGACCTCGCGGCCACGTGCTGACCCGCCGGGCGGACGAGGACGGGTCGTCCTCGACCTGAGCGCGACGCCTGGGCGGCTCGTCGCGGACGCAGGGTTGAGCGGAATAGACTCAACTTTGCCGAGGTTGCACCGACGAGCCCTGACCCGACCGTCCGCCGAGGAGAGAGACCCCGCATGGAGCTGAAGCCGACCACCAAGGTGGCCGAGGCGCTCGCGCTCGCGCAGCGCGCCGCCCAGACCGCCGGCCACGCCGAGATCACCCCCGACCACCTGACGAGCGCCGCCGTCCAGCTCGACACCCCGCTCGCCGACGCCCTGCTCACGGCCGCCGGCACCGGCGCGGGCCACGTCCTCGGTCAGGCGGACGCCCGGCTCCGCGCACTGCCGACGACGAGCGGGCCGACGGCCCAGCCCCCGACGTTCGGCCGCGAGGCGCTCGCCGTGCTCCAGCACGCGGACACCCTGATGCGCGCCAAGGGCGACTCCTTCCTCGCCCTCGACCTGCTCCTCCTCGCCCTCGCGGAGACGGGGCACCTCGCCGCGGTCGAGAAGCGCGGGGCCGCCGACATGGAGAAGCGGATCGAGGAGCTGCGCGGCGGTCGCCACGTGACGTCCGAGACGCCGGCCGAGGCGGGCGAGGCCCTCGCGACCTACGGCACCGACCTCACCCAGGCCGCCCGCGACGGCAAGCTCGACCCGGTCATCGGGCGCGACAGCGAGATCCGCCGGGTCGTCCAGGTCCTCTCGCGGCGGACGAAGAACAACCCGGTCCTCATCGGCGAGCCCGGCGTCGGCAAGACCGCCGTCGTCGAGGGCCTCGCCCAGCGCATCGTCGACGGCGACGTCCCCGAGTCGCTGCGCGACAAGCGCCTCGTCAGCCTCGACCTCGGCGCCATGGTCGCCGGCGCCAAGTACCGCGGCGAGTTCGAGGAGCGCCTCAAGGCCGTCCTCGAGGAGATCAAGGGCAGCGACGGCCAGGTCATCACCTTCATCGACGAGCTGCACACCGTCGTGGGCGCCGGCGCCACCGGCGAGTCCGCGATGGACGCCGGCAACATGCTCAAGCCGATGCTGGCCCGCGGCGAGCTCCGCCTCGTCGGCGCCACCACGCTCGACGAGTACCGCGAGCACATCGAGAAGGACCCGGCGCTCGAGCGCCGCTTCCAGCAGTTCTTCGTCGGCGAGCCGAGCGTCGAGGACACCATCGCCATCCTCCGTGGCCTCAAGGAGCGCTACGAGGCCCACCACAAGGTCGAGATCGAGGACTCCGCCCTCGTCGCGGCCGCGTCGCTCTCCGACCGCTACATCTCCGGGCGCCAGCTCCCCGACAAGGCGATCGACCTCGTCGACGAGGCGGCCTCCCGGCTGCGGATGGAGATCGACTCCAGCCCCGTCGAGATCGACGTGCTGCGCCGTCAGGTCGACCGGCTGAAGATGGAGGAGCTGCACCTGGCCCGCGAGACGGACGAGGCCTCCCAGGAGCGGCTCGAGAAGTTGCGGGCCGACCTCGCCGACGCCACCGAGCAGCTCGACGCCCTCAACGCCCGGTGGTCCGCCGAGAAGGAGGGCCTGAACCGGGTCGGCGACCTCAAGGCGCGCCTCGACGACCTCCGGACCCAGGCCGACCGGATGCAGCGCGAGGGCGACTACGAGGGTGCGTCCCGCGTGCTCTACGGCGAGATCCCCGGCCTGCAGAAGGAGCTCGACGCCGCCCAGGCGGCCGAGACGGCGCTCGAGGGCGCGGACCTCATGGTCAAGGAGCGGGTCGGCGCCGACGACATCGCCGAGGTCATCTCGGCGTGGACCGGCATCCCCGCCGGACGGCTGCTCCAGGGCGAGACCGAGAAGCTGCTCTCGATGGAGTCGATCATCGGCTCGCGCCTCATCGGCCAGACCGACGCCGTGCGCGCCGTCTCCGACGCGGTTCGGCGCTCGCGGGCCGGGATCTCCGACCCCGACCGGCCGACCGGCTCGTTCCTCTTCCTCGGCCCGACCGGTGTCGGCAAGACCGAGCTCGCGAAGGCGCTCGCCGACTTCCTCTTCGACGACGAGCGGGCCATGGTCCGCATCGACATGTCGGAGTACTCGGAGCGGCACGCGGTCGCCCGCCTCATCGGCGCGCCCCCCGGCTACGTCGGCTACGAGGAGGGCGGCCAGCTCACCGAGGCCGTCCGGCGCCGGCCCTACTCGGTCGTGCTCCTCGACGAGGTCGAGAAGGCGCACCCCGAGACGTTCGACATCCTCCTCCAGGTCCTCGACGACGGCCGGCTCACCGACGGTCAGGGCCGCACGGTCGACTACCGCAACGTCATCCTCGTCATGACGAGCAACCTCGGGTCGAACTACCTCATCGACCCGACCCTGGACCGGGAGGCCAAGCGGGAGGCTGTCATGGCCACCGTCCGCACGACGTTCAAGCCGGAGTTCCTCAACCGGCTCGACGAGGTCGTCGTCTTCGACCCGCTCTCCCGCGACGAGCTCGCGCACATCGTCGACCTCCAGGTGCGGGCGCTCTCGACCCGGCTGCACGACCGCCGGATCACGCTCGAGGTGTCGGCGGACGCCAAGGAGTGGCTCGCCGCGACCGGGTACGACCCGGCGTTCGGGGCCCGGCCGCTGCGCCGGCTCGTCCAGCGCGAGATCGGTGACCGGCTGGCGACGGCCCTGCTCGCGGGCCAGGTCCGCGACGGCGACACCGTCAAGGTGGCGCTCGCCGACTCCGGCGACGGCCTGACCCTCTCCTGACGCCGTCCTGACACCGGCTGACCCGCCGGTCGTCGGGCGCCCCCCGCGGGGTCGGAGGGCGCCCGGCTACCCTGACCGCCATGCGCCGCCGCCCCGCCCTCCTCGCCGGGATGCTCGCGGGCGTCCTCCTGCTCGCCGGCTGCTCCGCCGACACGGGCGCCGACGCCCCCGAGCCCCCGGCCCAGCGGCTCGACACCGCCCGCGCCGCGCTCGACGCCGCGGGGTCGGTGGCCCTCGAGCTGACGAGCCGCGACGTCCCGTCGCGCGAGAACGGCGTCACCGCGGCGAAGGGGTCCGGCGTGGTCAGCACGACCGAGCCGAAGTTCGAGGGCACGATCACGGGGAGCATCAAGGGGGTGGCCGGGACGGTCGAGGTCGTCGCGATCGGTGACACGACGTGGATGAAGTTCTTCACCCCCGACTTCGAGAAGGCCGACCTGTCCTCCCTCGGGGCGCCGAACCCGGCGACGTTCTTCCACCCGGGCGAGGGCATCTCGTCCCTGCTCCCGGCCACCGAGAAGCCCGTCGCCGGCGAGGACGTGCGGCAGGGCAGCGAGGTGCTGCACACCATCCGCGGCACCCTCCCCGGGAAGCCGGTGACGGCCCTGCTCGGGCTCGGCGACGGCACCGGCAGCTACGCCGTCACGTACGGCCTCACCGACGCCGACCAGCTCCGGACGGCGACCCTGACCGGCCCGTTCTTCCCCGGGACGAGCGCGACGTACTCCCTCGTCCTCACCAAGTACGGCGCCCCCGTTGAGATCGCCAGCCCCTAGGGCCCTCCTCGCGACCGCCTCGGTCGCCGTCGCGCTCGCCGCTGCCGACACCTACGTCGTCGTCCTCGCGCTCACAGACATGATGCGCGGGGTCGGTGTCGGGATCGACGCGCTCCAGCGGGCGACGCCGATCATCTCCGGCTTCCTCCTCGGGTACGTCGCGGTGCTCCCGCTCGTCGGCCGGCTCTCGGACCTGGTCGACCGCCAGCGCGTGCTGCTCGGCTGCCTCGCGATCTTCGTCGCCGGCTCGGCGGTCACCGCCCTGGCCGTCGAGCTGCCCGTGCTCGTCACCGGTCGGGTGGTCCAGGGGGTCGGCGGCGGCGGGCTGGTCCCGGCGACGCTGGCCATCGTCGCGGACCTGTGGCCGGCCGGGCGGCGGGGGGTCCCGCTCGGCGTCGTCGGGGCGGTCCAGGAGCTCGGGTCGGTCCTCGGTCCGGTGCTCGGGGCGCTCGTCCTCGTCGTTGCCGACTGGCGGGCCATCTTCTGGGTCGGGGCGGCCGCAGGGGTGGTCCTCGCCGGCCTCGTCGTCCTCGCCGGGGGGCGGTCGCCGGCCCGTCCACGGGCCGTCCCGCTCGGGCTCGGCGTCCTCGCGGCGCTCGCCACGTGGCTGGCGCTGGCGGCTCCCGAATCGCTGACGACGAGCGTCCGCTTCGGGGTGCCGTTCGTGCCCTTCGGGGAGTCGACCTCGCGGGTGGCCACGCCGGTGGGCCTCGTCGCGATCGGGTCGTGGGTCGCCGCCGCCCTCGCCGCGATGCGGGGACGCTGGGGCCTGCTGCGCCGGGCC
>DASSQJ010000284.1:0-5179 GCA_035702545.1 Phycicoccus sp. | reverse complement strand
CCGCGGCCGACAGCGAGGCCAGCGCCGGCGCGCCGGGGCCGACCTGCCACTTAAGGCCGGCGACGAGGTCGACCACCTCGGCCGACACCGGCCCGTCGGTCGCGGGCCCGGGGAGCGCACAGTGCGCGACGCCGAGGAGGTCGTGACGGCGCGGTGGCGGGGCGTCGAGGGCGGCGACGACGGCGCGGACCCCGGCGAGGGGGACCCGGCCGTGCTCGACGAGCGCCCGGACGAGGCCGACCCGCGCGACGTGATCCTCGCCGTACTCGGCGCGCGTGCGGCTCGTCGCGCGGCCCGGCATGAGGACCCCCTCGCGCAGGTAGAACTTCAGGGTGTGCACGGGGACGCCGGTCCGCTCGGCCAGCTCGGAGATCCGCATCCGTGAATACCTCCTTGACATTGGATAGTGGCACTGTCCATCATTGCCGCATTGGACAGCGATACTATCCAAGGAGTGCCATGAACCGCGTCACCCACGCCTACGACGGCCCGCTCGCCGTCTTCCTCATCGGCCTGCGGGTACACAGGCCGTGGCGGCTCTCCGTCGTCCGGGCCGCCGCGACGGCCATGCCGCGGATGGTCGCCGAGCTCGAGGCGAACCGCGCGGCGGCGGCCCGCGGCGAGGCGGAGGACCTCGGCTACCTCGGCAGCCGGTCCACCGTCCACCTCACCGGGACGACGATGATCCAGTGGTGGCGCAGCGTCGAGGACGTCTACGCCTATGCCAACGCGGCCCAGCGCGAGCACCGGCCGGCGTGGGTCGACTTCTACCGGGTGGCAGGCCGGGACCCGGCGGCGGTGACCATCTGGCACGAGACGTACCGGGTCGAGCCGCACGGCGCCGAGAGCGTCTACACCGGTCCCGGGCCGTTCGGGCTCGCCGCGATCGCCGGGAGCGTGCCGGTCGGGCGTCGGGGGGAGACCGCCCGCGAGCGGATGGGTCGCCGCGCCGCCTGAGCGGCCGGCGCCGGGTCGCAGCCGCGCGGCGCCGTGTTGCGCCCCGAGTGACGGGAAGCTTCAGCGGGCGACGCAAACCGTTGCCGCCGCCCGCTGAAGGTTCCGGCATCCGGAGAGAAAGCTGCCGGGGGCGGGAGGGGGCGGGTCAGGCGTTGTTCTGGGCGTCCTGCTGGGCCGCGTGGCGCGCGAGGACCTCGGTCAGCTTGTTCGCGCCGGCCATCACCGTCGCGGCGTGCAGCCGGCCCGGCTGGCGGGAGAGCCGCTCGATGGGGCCGGAGATGCTGACGGCCGCGATGACCCGCCCGGAGGGGGAGCGGACGGGCGCGGACACCGACGCGACGCCCGGCTCCCGCTCACCGACGCTCTGCGCCCAGCCACGTCGCCGCACGCCGGAGAGGGTCGTCGCGGTGAAGGCCGCCCCCTGGAGGCCCCGGTGGAGCCGGTCGGGCTCCTCCCAGGCGAGGAGCACCTGGGCCGCGGAGCCGGCGCGCATCGACAGCGTCGCGCCGACCGGGATGGAGTCGCGTAGCCCCACCGGACGCTCGGCCGCGGACACGCAGACGCGGTACTCACCCTGCCGGCGGAAGAGCTGCGCCGACTCGTTCGTGTGGTCGCGCAGGGCGCCGAGCACAGGACCGGCGGCGGCGAGGAGGCGGTCCTCGCCGGCGGCCGCCGCGAGCTCGCCGAGCCGCGGGCCGAGGACGAAGCGGCCCTGGAGGTCGCGGGTGACGAGGCGGTGGTGCTCGAGCGCGACGGCGAGCCGGTGGGCCGTCGGGCGGGCCAGGCCGGTGGCCGTGACGAGCTGGGCGAGCGTCGACGGGCCGGCCTCGAGGGCGGACAGGACGATGGCCGCCTTGTCGAGGACGCCGACCCCACTGCTGTTGTCCATGAGTTGATATTGCAGTCTCATTGCCTGAGACGCAAGTCCAGCGGACCGAGGCGGGGGCGAAACTCGAGGGAGGGCACCGGCGCGCCAGCGCGCGGACGCGCCCGGACATCGTGTCGAGGCCGCCGCCGGGCGGCCGTCCGTGGAGGTGGTGGCTGTGGCCGGAACGCTGGCCGAGAAGGTGTGGGAGTCCCACGTCGTACGCCGGGGAGAGGGCGAGCCCGACCTGCTCTACATCGACCTCCACCTCCTCCACGAGGTGACGAGCCCGCAGGCCTTCGACGGCCTCCGGCTCGCCGGGCGCCCGGTCCGCCGGCCCGACCTCACCCTCGCCACCGAGGACCACAACGTCCCGACGACGCCCGGGCCGATCACCGACCCGGTGAGCCGCACCCAGGTCGAGACGCTGCGCCGCAACTGCGAGGAGTTCGGCGTCCGGCTCTACCCGATGGGCGACGCCGAACAGGGCATCGTGCACGTCGTCGGTCCCCAGCTCGGCCTGACCCAGCCGGGGATGACCATCGTCTGCGGTGACAGCCACACCTCGACCCACGGCGCCTTCGGGGCGCTGGCGTTCGGCATCGGCACCTCGGAGGTCGAGCACGTCCTCGCGACCCAGACGCTGCCGCTCAAGCCCTTCCGGACGATGGCCGTCACGGTCGACGGCGAGCTGCCCGGCGGCGTCACGGCGAAGGACATCGTGCTCGCCGTCATCGCGAAGATCGGCACCGGCGGTGGCCAGGGGTACGTCATCGAGTACCGCGGCAGCGCCATCCGTGCGCTCTCCATGGAGGCGCGGATGACGGTGTGCAACATGTCGATCGAGGCAGGGGCGCGTGCCGGGATGATCGCCCCCGACGAGACGACGTTCGAGTACGTCAAGGGGCGCGACCACGCACCGCAGGGGGCCGACTGGGACGCCGCCGTCGCGGCCTGGCGCGAGCTGCGCAGCGACGACGACGCCGGGTTCGACGCCGAGGTGGTCCTCGACGCGAGCACCCTCACGCCCTTCGTCACCTGGGGGACCAACCCCGGGCAGGGCAGCCCGCTCGGCGAGGCGGTGCCCGACCCCGAGCACCTCGCGGACGACAACGACAAGGTCGCGGCCCGGCGCGCTCTCGAGTACATGGGCCTGACGCCGGGGACGCCCCTGCGGGACATCCACGTCGACACCGTGTTCGTCGGCTCGTGCACCAACGGCCGGATCGAGGACCTGCGAGCCGCCGCCGAGGTCATCCGCGGCCGCCGGGTCGCCGACGGGGTACGGATGCTCGTCGTGCCGGGCTCGGCACGGGTCCGCCTCCAGGCGGAGAGCGAGGGGCTGGACGACGTGTTCACGGCGGCGGGTGCCGAGTGGCGCCTGCCGGGGTGCTCGATGTGCCTGGGGATGAACCCCGACCAGCTCGCGCCGGGGGAGCGCAGCGCGTCGACGTCGAACCGCAACTTCGAGGGCCGGCAGGGCAAGGGCGGGCGCACCCACCTCGTCAGCCCCCTCGTCGCCGCCGCCACCGCCGTCCGGGGGACCCTGTCGAGTCCGGCCGACCTCGAGCCCGTGGAGGCGGACGCCTGATGGAGAAGTTCACGACGCACACCGGCATCGGTGTCCCGCTGCGCCGCAGCAACGTCGACACCGACCAGATCATCCCGGCCGTCTACCTCAAGCGGGTGACGAGGACCGGGTTCGAGGACGGCCTGTTCGCCGCGTGGCGGGGCGACGAGACCTTCGTCCTCAACGACCCCACCTACGCGGCCGGGTCGGTCCTCGTCGCCGGACCCGACTTCGGCACCGGCTCCTCGCGCGAGCACGCCGTCTGGGCGCTCATGGACTACGGCTTCCGGGTCGTCATCTCCTCCCGCTTCGCCGACATCTTCCGCGGGAACAGCGGCAAGCAGGGCCTGCTGACGGCGCAGTGCAGCCAGTCCGACGTCGAGCTGCTCTGGAAGCTCCTCGAGAACGAGCCCGGGACCTCGGTGACCGTCGACCTGGAGTCGCGGACCGTCACGGCCGGCGACGTCGTCGCGCCGTTCGAGGTCGACGACTACACCCGGTGGCGGCTCCTCGAGGGCCTCGACGACATCAGCCTGACGCTGCGCCACGCCGACGAGATCACCCGCTTCGAGGCGACCCGGCCCGGCTGGAAGCCCTCCGTCACCGTCTGACGTCCCGGGGCGTAACCGCCTGTCCGGCAACCGGTTACGGCGGAAGACATCGGATGCTCCCGGGTCGAGTGGTGCCCGAGTGACGGGTGTGTTCTCGTTCGGTCGGCGAATCCGTTGTGCGACAGCGAAAAAACACGCCGCACTGATGATGGACGGAGCCCTCTCGTGGCCCTATTTTCGGCACAGGCGGTGTAACCGCTGGTCCGTACGCCGCCGTCGGGTGCGTCATCCCGGCGCCGTCACCGATGGAGGGACACAGTGAACAAGGCAGACCTCGTCAAGGAGCTCGAGAAGAAGCTGGGCAGCCGCAAGGCCGCCAACGACGCCCTCGAGGCGGTGCTCGACACGATCGTCAGGGAGGTCGTCAAGGGCGGGAAGGTCGCGATCACCGGGTTCGGCACCTTCGACCGCGTCGACCGGGCCGCCCGCACCGGGCGAAACCCGCACACCGGCACCTCGGTCCGCATCCCCAAGTCCAAGGCCCCGCGCTTCCGTCCGGGCACCTCGTTCAAGGGCTACGTCCGGAAGCCGAGCAGCCTCCCGAAGACGGCCCTCGCGACCGGCCGGGCGGCCGCCGGCTCGGCTGCCGCGGCTGCCTCCGCGGTGACCACGACAGCGACCCGCGCCGCGTCCTCCGCGGCGAAGGCCGCGACGGGCCGCGCCCCCGCGGCGAAGGCGGCGCCGGCGAAGAAGACGGCGACCAAGGCGTCCGCGGCCAAGGCGGCGCCGGCGAAGAAGACGGCGACGAAGGCGTCGGCCGCGAAGGCGGCGCCGGCGAAGAAGGCGGCGACGAAGGCGTCGGCCGCGAAGAAGACGGCGACGAAGGCGTCCGCGGCCAAGGCGGCGCCGGCCAAGAAGACGGCGACGAGGGCCTCGGCGGCCAAGGCCGCGCCGGCGAAGAAGACGGCGACGTCGACCGCGAAGAAGACGACCGCGAAGAAGACGACCGCGAGGAAGTCCGCGGCGAAGAAGTAGTGCGCACGGTGAGGGGTCGGGTCGAGTGTGGCCCGGCCCCTCACCCGTGTCCGGGGGACGTGGCCGCGGCGGGTGATCGCAGCGGGCCGGGTCAGCGGATGGTCTCGCCCGGGCCGATCCCGACGAGCCACACCCGGGTCGCGGCCTGACCGGTGTCGTCGAGCTCGAGACTCACCCGCTGGCCGACCCGGAGGTGCCGCA
>DASSQJ010000283.1:0-4558 GCA_035702545.1 Phycicoccus sp. | reverse complement strand
CCGCGGCCGACGACGGCGACCGCCGGCTCCGGCGGTGGTGGCCGGCGGGCCTGGCCGTCCTCCTCGTCGCCCTCCTCCTCGGGTGGTTCTTCCTCCTCGGCCCCGGCTCGAGCGTCACCGTCCCGGCGGTGGCGGGGCAGCCCCGCGACAAGGCTGTCGCGGCCCTCGAGGCGGCGGGCCTCGGCGCGAGCATCGAGGAGTCGTTCTCCGAGGCCGTGCCGGCGGGGACCGTCATCTCCACAGACCCCACGGCAGGAGCATCCGCCGGCAAGGGCAGTGACGTCACGCTCGTCGTCTCCAAGGGCCCGGAGCGCTACGCGGTGCCCGACGTCGTCGGGTCCACCGTCGCGGAGGCCACCCGCCGGCTCGCCGAGGCGAGCCTGGCCGTCGGCAAGGTCACCGAGAAGTTCGACGAGCGGATCCCCGACGGCCAGGTCGTCGCGACGGCCCCGAAGGTGGGGACGGAGCTGAAGAAGGGCGCGAAGGTCGCCCTCGTCGTCAGCAAGGGCCGCCAGCCCATCGACGTCCCGGACTGGACCGGCAAGGACGCGACCCAGGCCGCCAAGGCGCTCTCCGACCTCGGCCTCAAGGTCGACGCGACCAAGCAGGAGAACAGCGACACCGTCCCCAAGGGCAAGGTCATCAGCCAGGACCCGCGCGACGGCACGCTCTACCGCGGCGACCCGGTGACCCTCGTCGTCTCCAAGGGCCCGGTGATGGTCGACGTGCCCCAGGTCGTCGGCAAGACCCTCCCGGAGGCCCAGCAGCTCCTCGAGGCCGCCGGGTTCAAGGTCAAGGTCGAGGAGGCGCTCGGCGGGTTCTTCCGCACCGTCCGCTTCCAGGACCCCGCGAGCGGCCAGGCCCCCAAGGGCAGCACCGTCACCCTGACCATCGTCTGACCCGGCGGTGGTCCTGCCCGCCGGGTCCTCCCGGCTCGCCACCGGCCTGCTCGTCCTCGTGACGGCGGTCTGGGGCTCGACGTTCTTCCTCATCCGCGACCTCGTCGTCCACGTGCCACCGGCCGACTTCCTCGCCGTCCGGTTCGCCATCGCGGCGGTCGTGATGGCCGCGCTGTTCCACCGCCAGACCCTCGCCCTGTCCCGGCGGGACCTGCGGGTCGGTGTGGTCCTCGGGGTGCTCTACGGACTGGCGCAGGTGCTCCAGACGATGGGCCTGCAGACGACGGACGCGTCGGTCTCCGGCTTCATCACCGGCACCTACGTCGTCCTCACCCCCGTCCTCGGGGCGCTCGTCCTCCGCGACCGGATCGGGGCGGTGACCTGGGTCGCCGTGGGCCTGGCGACCGCGGGGCTGGCGCTGCTCTCCCTCCAGGGGCTCGCCGTCGGGCGGGGCGAGGCGCTGACGCTCGTCGCGGCCGTCCTCTACGCGGGACACATCGTCGCCCTCGGCCGCTGGTCGACCCCCCAGACCGCCGTCGGGCTCGCGACGGTGCAGGCCGGCGTCATCACGCTCGTCGCCGGGGTCGCTGCGGTCCCGGACGGGCTCACCCTCCCCGCCGACGCCGGCCAGTGGGCCTCGCTGCTCTACATGGCCCTCGTCGCGGGCGCCGTGGCGCTGTGGGCGCAGACGTGGGCCCAGGCGCACCTGACGGCGACCCGTGCGGCGATCGTCATGACCCTCGAGCCGGTGTTCGCGGCGACCTTCGCGGTGCTCCTCGGCGGGGAGTCGCTCACCGCCCGGATGCTCCTCGGCGGGGCACTCGTCGTCGGGGCCATGTACCTCGTCGAGCTCCGGGGGCCGGCCGCCGAGCACGACCCCGAGGCCAGCGCCCTCGAGCACCCGCCCGCCGAGGCCCTCCACCACGAGGCCTGAGCCCCGCCGCTCCTGTCAGGGGCGGGCGGGGAGGACGGCCCGGGCGGCGTCGATCGCCGCGTCGGTGCCGGCGTCGTCGACGTCGAGGTGCCAGACCGCCCGCACCCGGCGCGGCCCCATCGCGTACGTCCGAACCCCCCGCTCGGCGAGCGCGGCGACGAACCCCGCCGCCTCCCAGCCGGCCGCGCCGACGTCGAGGACGACGATGTTGGTCTCCACGGCCGCGGGGGCGACGACCCCGGGCGCCACCTCGGCGCAGGCCTCGGCGAACCGGCGGGCGCGCGCGTGGTCCTCGGCGAGCCGCTCGACGTGGTGGTCCAGCGCGTGGAGGCCTGCCGCGGCGAGCACCCCGACCTGGCGCATCCCGGCGCCGTAGCGCTTGCGCCACACCCGCGCCTCCGCGACCCGCTCGGCCGACCCGACGAGCACCGAGCCCACCGGCGCCCCCAGGCCCTTGGACAGGCACACCGAGACGGTGTCGAACAGCCGGCCGTAGGTGTCGAGGGCGACCCCGCTCGCGACGTGCGCGTTCCAGAGCCGGGCGCCGTCGAGGTGCATCCGGACGCCGACGGCCGAGGTCTCCCGCCGCAGGTGCTCGATGGCGGGAAACGGCTGGACGGTGCCGCCACCGAAGTTGTGCGTGTTCTCGACGACGACGAGGGCGGTCTCGACCTGGTACGGCCCCGCACCGGTCGTCACCATGGCCAGCGCGGCCGCGGGGTCGAGCAGGCCCCCGACGGAGCGCCACGTTCGGGTCGTGATCCCGGAGAACACGGCCGCGGCCCCCATCTCGGCCCGGACGACGTGCGCCTGCTCGTCGCAGAGCAGCTCCTTGCCGGGCCCGACGTGCAGCCGCACACCGAGCTGGTTGGCCAGCGAGCCGGTCGGCGTGAACAGCCCGGCCTCGTGGCCGAGCAGCCCGGCGACCCGCTCCTCGAGCGCCCGCACGGTCGGGTCCTCGCCGAAGACGTCGTCCCCGACCTCCGACGCGGCCATGGCGGCCCGCATCGCGTCGGTCGGACGGGTCAGGGTGTCCGAGAGCAGGTCCGCGGCCCAGGTCGTCGCCACCGTCAGTCCTGGGTCAGCATCTCGGCGACGAGGAACGCGAGCTCGAGGCTCTGCTGGTGGTTCAGCCGGGGGTCGCAGACCGACTCGTAGCGCGTCCCGAGGTCGGCGTCGAGGATCTTCTCGGACCCGCCGATGCACTCGGTGACGTCGTTGCCGGTGAGCTCGACGTGGATGCCGCCCGGGTGCGTGCCGAGGCCGCGGTGCACCTCGAAGAAGCCCCGCACCTCCTCGACGACGTCCTCGAAGTCGCGCGTCTTGAACCCCGAGGCCGACGAGAAGGTGTTCCCGTGCATGGGGTCGCACACCCACGACACCTGGGCACCGCTCGCCGTCACCTTCTCGACGATGGCCGGCAGAGCCTCCCGCACCCGGCCGGCGCCCATCCGGGTGATGAAGGTCAGCCGCCCCGGGCTGCGCTCGGGGTCGATGACGTCGACGAGCCGGAGCAGGTCGTCGACCGAGGCGTCCGCGGACACCTTCACCCCGACCGGGTTCTTCACCCGGGAGACGAAGTCGACGTGGGCGCCGTCGAGGTCGCGGGTCCGCTCGCCGACCCAGATGAAGTGACCGCTCGTGTCGTAGAGGTCGCCGGTCCGGGAGTCGACGCGGGTCAGCGGGCGCTCGTAGTCGAGGACGAGCGCCTCGTGCGCCGAGAAGAACTCGGTGGTCCGCATCGCCTCGAAGTCGGCGCCGCACGCCTGCATGAACCGCATCGCCTTGTCGATGTCGCGGGCGAGCCGCTCGTAGCGGACGTTCGCGGCGTTGGCGACGAAGCCCTTGTTCCAGTCGTGGACGTGGCGCAGGTCCGCGAAGCCGCCCGTCGTGAAGGCCCGGACGAGGTTGAGGGTCGCGCTGCTGCGGTGGTAGGCCTGCACGAGCCGCCCGGGGTCCGGGGCCCGCGACTCCGGCGTGAACTCGAAGTCGTTGACCATGTCGCCGCGGTACGCCGGCAGGGTGACCCCCTCGCGCGTCTCGTGGTCGCTCGAGCGCGGCTTGGCGTACTGGCCGGCCATCCGGCCGACCTTGACGACCGGCATCGACGCCCCGTAGGTGAGCACCGCCGCCATCTGGAGGATCGTCTTGACCCGGTCCCGGATGTTGTCGGCCGTCGCGGACGCGAAGGTCTCGGCACAGTC
This sequence comes from Phycicoccus sp., assembly GCA_035702545.1. Lineage (GTDB taxonomy): Bacteria > Actinomycetota > Actinomycetes > Actinomycetales > Dermatophilaceae > DASSQJ01. Next base: position 521 of record DASSQJ010000283.1, on the reverse strand, counting down.
CCCGCCCTGGAGGACGAACGCCTCGCCGCGGGAGACCGCGGCCATCCGGTCGCGGAGGACGTCGCACTCGCCGGCGAAGACGAGCGGCGGGTAGCCGGCGAGGGTGCTCACGGCCTCGGCGAGGGCTTCCCGGTCCGGCCAGGCCGGCTGCTGGGCAGCGGGCAGGTCGGCACCGGCGGCGAGCCGCTGGAGGGGGTCGGAGGCCGTGGTCGTGCTCACGGTGCTCAAGGATAGGTCGGTGCCCGGTGGGCGAGACAGCGGGCCCGCATCCCGGATGCGTGGCGGCCTACGCGTCGTCCTCGATGCCGTGGGCGAGGGCGAAGCGCACGAGCTCGACCCGGTTGTGCAGGTGCAGCTTGCCCAGGGTGTTCTGCACGTGGTTCTGGACCGTGCGGTGCGACACGACGAGCCGGGCGGCGATGTCCTTGTACGACATGCCGGTGGCCACGAGCCGGAGCACCTCGGTCTCGCGCGGGGTCAGCTCCGGGATGGGCCGGCCCGGGCCGGGGGTCGCGGGGTCG
>DASSQJ010000282.1:0-2780 GCA_035702545.1 Phycicoccus sp. | reverse complement strand
TACAGCTCGGCACGGCTCTCGGTCGTCTCGGCTGCTCGGACGACGACCGGCATCGGCTCGGGCACGAGCCGCCCGAGCCGCCGGCCGCGGGCCAGGGCGAAGACGACGAACGCCGCGCCGAGGAGCGCGAGGGCAGGCCCGAGCCACTCCGGCCAGACGGCCGACCCCTCGGGCTCCGGGTTCTCGGTGAGGTCGCTCGCGCTCGGGTGGAACCAGACGAGCCGCGGCGAGCCGCCGAGCAGGCGGACCATGGCTCCCGCGTCGTCGGCCTCGGTGATGAACCGGTTCGTCGCCCCGTCGGGCATCCCGACCACGCTCACCGGCGCGCGCCCCGAGGTCGCGGGGAGGTCCACGACGACCCAGCCGGCCGCGGGCCGGCCGTCCGTGCCCGGCTCGCCCGCGACGGCGAAGCACCCGGTGGCGCCCCGGGGGAGCACGCCATCCTCGGGGACGACGGCCCACGAGACGACGGCGACCCGGTCGCCGCGGTGCGCCCACGGGGCAGCGCATCCGGTACCGGGTTCGGTGGACGGGGTCTCCACGTGCAGGCCGAGCCCGAGCCCGGCGAGCAGCGAGGGGACGGCGTCGAGGAGGACGACCCGGTCGGCGTCCGCCGTGCCGTCGAGGACCCGGCGCGCGGAGGTGCTCGTCAGCAGGTCCGAGTTCCCGACGACGACCGTGGTCCCGGGCCCGCTCGCGGCAAGGACCTCGTCGGCGGTGGAGACCACCTCGACGTCGATGCCGCGTTGGCGGAGCACCTCGACGAGGGCGCGGGTGCCCTGGGGGCCGGTGCCGTCGGGGTGGAGGTAGTCCTCGGGCGCCGGACGGCCGGCGGCGAGGGCGATGAGCAGGCCGCCGACGGCGACGGCGGCGACCCAGCCGAGGATGCCGAGGGCGCGCCGCGTCGGGGTGGGGCGGCGCGGCTCGGCCCCGCCGCCGTCCGTGGAGGGCGCCGGCGCGGTGGGCGTCGCCGGCGCGGCGGTCGTCGTCATCCGGCAGCCACCGGCTCGGGTCGCACCGGGCGGGTGGCCACGAGGCGCTCCGCCAGGCCGAGGACCTCGCGGGCCCGGTCCTCGGTGGCGGGGCGGTGCCCGTAGCGGACGGCGTCGAAGGCGTCGGCGGCGCGCAGCAGGGCGGCGGCCTCGGCGGGGAAGGGGGTGCCGAGGGCGAGGGCGACCTCGTGCGCCGTCCGGCCGGGGGCGTCGTCGAGAACGACCCGCTCGACAGCGGACCGCGCGATCCACCGGACCCCGTCGAGGACGGCGGCGTCCCAGTCGCCCCGCCCCGCCGCCTCGAGGGCGCGGCGGCGCAGTGTCCCCGAGGCGACGTCCGGCACGTCGAGCACCCGGTCCGCCGTCTCGCCCGAGGGCCCGACCTCCCGCCGCAGGACCCGCACGAGGACGAGGCCGAGGACCCCGAGGAGGAGCACGAGGACGACGGGCAGGAGGAAGGACGGACCGCTCGACCCCGGTGCGAGGGAGAGCAGCCGGTCCAGCCACTCGAGGAACCGCTCGAGGAGCGAGGGCTGGGCGTGGTAGGTGCCCTTGGCGAGCTCCTCCTCCAGCCACCGGCGGGCCTCGTCCGACGTCGGGTCGAGCGGGGCGTCGAGGGGCAGGATCACGGCGCGCTCACGGGCCAGGGCGGCGGCGCCGCACCCTGGGCGGCCTGGACGAGGCGGACGTCGAGGCCCTCGCGGCGGATTCGCAGGTCGACGTAGAGCAGCGCGTCGACGCCCGCGCTGAACGGTGTCGTCAACGCGCCGGTGACGAGCCCGGAGATGCCGGTCGCGAGGGTCTGGACGACGAACAGCTCACCGGTCGTGCCGCTCCCGTCGCCCATGGTGAAGGCCAGGACCGTGGTGACGATGAGCGAGATCGGGATGCTGACGACGGACGCGGCCACCCCGACGAGGAGGCCGGTGAGGAGGCGGAGGCCGAGGATGCGCCAGAACGGCCCCTTCGTGGGCGCGCCGGTGAGCTGCCACGAGCGGCGCAGGCCGGCGACCACGCCGGCGCGCTCGAGGACGATGGCCGGGGTCGCGAAGGCCCACTTCGTGCTGAGGAAGACCGTCACGGCGACCGCGACGAGCAGCCCGAGGACGAGCAGGAGGATGCCGACGGCGACCCCCGTGTCGTCGTTTCCGGCGACGGCGTAGACGAGGACGGCCACGGGGCCGCCGACGAGGACCGCCATGACGGCGAGCATCGCGAGGACCGTGAGGAGGACCGCGCCGACCATGGGCAGCAGCCGGCCGCGGGTCGCCCGCCACGTCTCGCCGAGGCCGACCTTGCGGCCGAGGACGGCCTGGCCGATGACCTGGGCGAGGAACCCGGCGAGGAGGATGCCGGAGAGGACCTGTCCGATGGCCGGCAGGTAGAGCCCGATCAGGCCGAGGCCGAACCCTGCGGGCAGGGTGTCGGAGGCGATGCTCGAGGGGCCCGGTTCGAGCGGGGCGCTGCTCGCCCCGGCGAGCCAGGTCCCGAGGGCGGTCGTCGGGAGGAGGAAGAGGAAGGTCGTCACGGTGGCGAGGCCGATGGTGGCCGCCGGGTTGCCCCGGATGGCCTTGAGCACCGCGCCGTAGATGTCGCCGAGGAGCAGCGGGCGCAGCGGGATGATCCCCGGGCGGAACTCCACCGCGCGGTACGGGGCCGACGGGTACCCCGGTGGCGGCTGGCCCGGCGGCGGGTAGCCGCCCGGGGGAGGCGGCGGAGCAGTTGGGTATCCGCCCGGGGGTGGGGGGAGCGGGTATCCGCCGGGGGACGCCGGGGGGAGCGGGTATC
>DASSQJ010000281.1:0-5999 GCA_035702545.1 Phycicoccus sp. | reverse complement strand
GCGTTGACCAGCGCCTGCAGCTCCCCGGCCAGCTCGAAGGCCTCCTCGGCAGACAGCGACCGGCCCCCGTCGGCCAGGGCGCGCCCGAGAACCGCGGTACGGGCCACCAGGCCCGAGACCGCACTGCTCAGCTGCTCCCTGTCCATGCCTCATCGTATCGTACACATGTACGAATAGCAATCATGTGTGGACAGCCGGACGAGCCATCGCGGCTGCTGTGCTGCCCTTACGAGTCGGCGGCGGCGATCCGCTCCTCGGCCTTGTCGAGCCAGCGGGCGCAGTGCGCAGCCAGTGCCTCGGCCCGTTCCCAGAGGCGCATGCTCTCCTCGAGCCCGGCCTGGCCGTTCTCGAGGCGGGCGACGATGTCGACCAGCTCGTCGCGCGCCTCCTCGTACCCCAGCCCGGCCACCCCGGCAGCGGCGTCCTCGGCGGGCGGAGCGGCGGGTCCGTCGACGTCCTTCGGCATGGCGCGAGACTATTCCGCTGCGGCGACGACCCGGGCGCCGAACTCCCCGCGCGCCACCCGGACCCGCAGCAGCTCCTCGGGGGCCAGGGCGGCCGGGTCGGTGACGACGGCGCCACGGGCCTGCGACACCACGGCGTACCCGCGGTCGAGCGTCGACTGTGGGGACAGCGCCCTGGCCTGGGCGCGCAGGTGGGCGACCTGGTCCCGGGCCCGGTGCAGCTGTGCCTCGACCCGGCGACCGGCCCGTTCGCGCAGCGCCCCGACCACGTCACGCTGCCCCCGCACGAAGGCTCCCTTGTCGGCGAGCACCGGCCGGCTGGACAGCTCGACGAGCCGCCGCCGCTCCTGGTGCACCCGTGCCGCGAGCGCACGCCGCCCCCGCTCGCGGGCCGCGGCAACCCCCATCCGCTCGGCCTCGGCGTCGGGGACCACCGCCTTGGCGGCATCGGTGGGGGTCGAGGCGCGGTGGTCGGCGACGAGGTCGAGGAGCGGGGTGTCGACGTCGTGGCCGATGGCGCTGACCACCGGCGTCGTCGCCGCGGCGACCGCCCGCAGGAGGGACTCGTTGCTGAAGGGGAGCAGGTCCTCGACGCTGCCGCCGCCCCGCGCGATGACGACGACGTCGACCTCCGGATGCGCGTCGAGGTCCGCCAGGGCGGCGGTGACCTCCTGGACCGCTGTCGAGCCCTGGACCGCGACCTGTCGGATCTCGAAGACCGTCGCGGGCCAACGCCGCAGCGCGTTCTCGACGACGTCACGTTCGGCCGCGCTGGCCCGGCCGCAGATGAGCCCCACGCGCCGGGGCAGGAACGGTAGGGGCCGCTTGCGGTCCCGGTCGAAGAGCCCCTCTTGCGCCAGGTGGCGCTTGAGGTACTCGAGCCGGGCGAGCAGCTCACCGACCCCGACCGGCCGGATCTGGCGCGCGTCGAGCATCAGCGAGCCGCGCTGGGTCCAGAAGGTCGGCTTGGCCTGGAGGACGACCCGCGCGCCATCGCCCAGCGGCCCCGGCATCGCGTCCAAGGCGTTGACCTGGATGGCGACCGACAGGCTCATGTCGACGTCGGGGTCGCGCAGGGTGAGGTAGGCGGTGCGGGCCCCGGGGCGCCGGGTCAGCTGGACGACCTGGCCCTCGACCCAGAGGACGGACATCTTCTCGACGTACTCGCCGATCTTCATCGACAGGAGGCGGACCGGCCACGGCTGCTCGGCCGTCGTGTCCGCCGCCCGCTCGGGGAGCGGGAGCCGCGCCGGGGTGCTCATGGCAGGCACCCTAGGCCCGGCCCACGTCATCCGGGGTGCGACGCGATTCGGGCGTGACCGCACCGCCACCTACGATGGACGGCATGGCTGACTCCCCGAAGCGCGTGCTCCTCGCGGCACCCCGCGGCTACTGCGCGGGGGTCGACCGGGCCGTCGTCACGGTCGAGAAGGCCCTCGAGCTCTACGGGCCGCCCGTGTACGTGCGCAAGCAGATCGTCCACAACAAGCACGTCGTCTCCACGCTCGAGCGGCGCGGCGCGGTGTTCGTCGAGGAGACCGACGAGGTCCCCGAGGGGGCCACCGTCATCTTCTCCGCGCACGGCGTCGCCCCGGTGGTCCACGAGGAGGCGAAGTCGCTGAACCTGCGCACCATCGACGCCACGTGCCCGCTCGTCACCAAGGTCCACCGCGAGGCGCTCCGGTTCGCCGGCGGCGACTACGACATCCTCCTCATCGGCCACGAGGGCCACGAGGAGGTCGTCGGCACGTCCGGCGAGGCGCCCGAGCACATCCAGCTCGTCGACGGGCCCGACGACGTCGACGACATCACCGTTCGCGACCCGGAGAAGGTCGTGTGGCTCTCGCAGACGACCCTGTCGGTCGACGAGACGATGGAGACCGTGCGGCGGCTGCGCGAGCGCTTCCCCAGCCTCCAGGACCCGCCGAGCGACGACATCTGCTACGCGACCCAGAACCGGCAGCTCGCGGTGAAGCAGATGGCCCCCGACTGCGACCTGATGATCGTCGTCGGCTCCCGGAACTCGTCGAACTCGGTGCGCCTCGTCGAGGTCGCCCTCGAGCACGGCGCGCGCGCCGGCCACCTCGTCGACTACGCCGAGGAGATCGAGGAGGAGTGGCTGGACGGTGTCTCGACCGTCGGTGTCACCTCCGGGGCGTCGGTCCCGGAGATCCTCGTCCGGGGCGTGCTCGACCGGCTCGCGGACCGCGGCTACGAGGACGTCTCGCCGGTCGTCGCCGCCGAGGAGTCGCTGATGTTCGCTCTGCCGAACGAGATCCGGCGCGACCTCAAGGCCCGGGGCCTCTCCGACCAGATGCGGCACGACGCGAGCTTCGCCGAGGTCGGCTCGCTGCACTGAGCCGACGCCTGGCGTGACACGTGGTCACCGGGAGACGTGCCCCGGCAGCACGTAGTCGTACTGCCGGCGGAGCACGCGGGTCCGCAGGAAGCGATCCATCCGGCGCAGCCGCAGGTAGAGGGCGAGCAGGTCCGCGTCCTTGCGGTAGTACCGCTCGACCTCCTCGGCGCTGACCCGCTCTCGGGGCCCGGGGAGGTCCCCGCCCTCGAGCCACTCGTCGACCGCCGCGATACCGAGCGGCAGGCGGGCCACCGCGCCCTCCTTGTGGAAGTTGCCGAGCAGGTCCAGGGCCACGGTGCGGGGAACGAAGTAGTCGTCGAGGTAGGCCTCGACGAGCCGCTTTCGGCGGTAGTAGGCGCGGATGCCGGGGGGAACGGGCGCGAGGAGCAGCTCGACGTCCAGGGCGTGTGCGCCATCCCGGCGGACGAAGGGCGTCCCGACGTCGACGAGCACCGGCTCCGCGGAGAGCGGGTCGGCGGCGAACGACCAGTTGGACAGCTGACCGTCGAGGGCGACCTCGTCGCCCGAGCCCGTCCCGGAGGTCCGTGCGAGCCGGGCGACGACGTCGAGGGCCGCCCGAACCGCCGAACGGACCGTCGCGTCGTCCGCGGTGTGCAGCAGCACGTTTCCGAGGCTCTCGTGGGGGAGCAGCGGCTGGACGAGGTAGACCACCGGCGGCCGGCCGTCCCGGGAGACCGTCAGCACCTGGGTCGGCGCGACCCGGACCCCGGCGTCGGTGAGGCGGGCGAGGTAGTCCTCGACGAGCTCGACGTAGGTGGCCGCTGCGCCGGGGTCGGCGAAGCCCGACATCCGCTTGCAGACGAGGTCCGGGAGCTCCGCGACGGACAGGGCGACGGAGATCTCCCCGTGGCCGATGACCCGGACGTGCCCGCCACGCTCGGGGTCCCCCGGGTCGAGGGTGCGCTCCGTCGCGGCGAGGACCGCCGCGAGCCCCTCCCGCTCGGGCGCGACGCCGCTCATCGCCGGGGCTCCCGGGCCGAGAGGACGGCGAGCTGGGCGGCGAGCTCCGGCGACTCGAGCAGGCCACTGGTGAGCAGGCCCTCGACCGCACCTCCTACGCGGGCGAGCACCTCGGCGGCCTCGTCGTCCCCGAGCAGTAGGCCGGGTTTGAACTGGAGCACCGACCGGTCGAAGTCGGCGAACATCGCCCACACGCCCGCGTCGTAGAGGGCCCGGGTCATGACGAGGCCGCCCATCGGGTGGGCGAACCGCAGGCCGATGACGAGCCCGGCCTGGCGCACCTCGACGAGCCAGTCCGGGAACCGGGCGGCGATGGCGCCCAGGCCCTCGGCGAAGGCGGGGACGAGCGCGTCGACCCGTCGGCGCGTGTCCTCCCTCGTCGTGACGTCGAGGACGGTCCGGGCGACCCGGCAGCCGACCTCCGAGCCGCCGAAGGTCGAGACGTTCGCCCAGCCGTCCTCCTCGAGCCAGGCGCCGGCCTGCTCCGAGAGGAGGGTGGCAGCGATGGGGTAGACCCCTCCGGACAGCCCCTTGCCGGTGACCAGGACGTCCGGGACGACGCCCTCGCGCTGGACCGCCCAGAGCGGTCCGGTCCGTCCGAGCCCGGTCTGGACCTCGTCGGCGACGTACAGCGCGCCGTGCCGGTCGCAGAGCTCGCGGACGCCGGCGAGGTAGCCCGGTGAGGGCATCGGGAAGCCGAGGGTCGCCGGGATCGTCTCGAGGATGACCGCCGCCGTCGGTCCCGTGGCGAGGGCGCGCTCGAGGGCGGGAAGGTCGTCGAACGGCACCTGGACGAACTCCTCCGCCGGACCGGTGGAGAGGAACGCCTCGGCGGCGTGGCGGTCGCCGGCGGCCAGCGCCAGGCCGGTGTGCCCGTGGTACGACCCCGACGCGGACACCACCCGGCGCCGGCCCGTGGCCCGCCGCGCGGACTTCAGCGCCACGTCGACCGCCTCGCCACCGCCGCTGGAGAACACGGCGTACCGCGCGCCCGGGGTCAGCTCGACGAGCTGCTGGGCGAGCAGGGCCCGCTCGACGCTCGGGAAGTGGTGGTTGCCGATGTCGAGCTCGTCGAGCGCGCCGACGAGGGAGGCCACGACCTCCGGGTTCCGGTGCCCGAGGTTGAAGACCCCGCCGTTGAGGTGCAGGTCCCACCATCCGCGCCCGTCGACGTCGTGGATCCGGTACCCCTCCCGGCGGCCCATGACGATGCCGGCCCCCAACGCGCCGAAGGTCCGCACCCGGTCCGGGCACAGGTACCTCTCGGCGAGGGCCAGGACCTCCTCGCGGCTGGGGGCGTGCTGCGGGGGGACGGCGTCCGACGGCCTCGTCATGGCCGAAGTATCGACCCGTCGGAGGAACGGAGACAGGGTGGCCGGCCGGGATGCATGATGGCCGCATGTGCGACACCCTCGTCGCCCTCGCCGGGGCCACGGCGAGCGGGACGACGCTCTTCGCCAAGAACAGCGACCGCGAGCCCAACGAGGCGCACGAGGTGGTCGCGGTACCGGCCGCCGACCACCGCGCGGGCGCCGAGGTTCGGTGCACGTACATCGCTGTCCCCCAGGTGGCCCACACCCACGCGGTCCTCCTCGCCAGGCCCTACTGGATCTGGGGGGCCGAGATGGGGGCCAACGAGCACGGCGTCGTCATCGGCAACGAGGCGGTGTTCACCCGGGTCCCTCACGAGAAGGATCCCGGGCTCATCGGGATGGACCTGCTGCGGCTCGGGCTGGAACGGGCCGACAGCGCCCGGGCCGCGGTCGGCGTCCTCACCGAGCTCCTCGAGCGCCACGGCCAGGCCGGTGACTGCGGGCACGAGCACCCGATGCGCTATGACAACGGGTTCCTCGTCGCGGACCGGAGCGAGGCGTGGGTGCTCGAGACCGCGGGGCGGGAGTGGGCCGCCCGCCGGGTCGAGGGCTCGACCTCGATCTCCAACGCCATCACGACGAGCGGCTCCTTCGACCGCGCGTCCGGCGGCCTGGTGTCGCACGCGGTCGCGCAGGGGTGGGCGGAGTCACGGGCCGACTTCGACTTCGGCGCCGCGTACAGCGACCGCCTCTACACGACCTTCAGCGACGCACGGGTCCGCCAGTGCCGCACCGCTGACGCCCTCGCGGCGGAGGCCGGGCACCTGGACCTCGCGCGGGCGTGGGCGGTGCTCGCCGACCACGGGGCGCGGGCCGACGCCG
>DASSQJ010000280.1:0-2890 GCA_035702545.1 Phycicoccus sp. | reverse complement strand
TCCGGGCCGCCGTGCGCTCCGCCCCGACCACCCGAGCGGACCCGAAAGCCCGGCAGGTCGCGCACGACCGTGGCCCGGTCGGGGCAGGATCGACCCGTGGCCTCCGACGACCGCACCGTCCCGTCCGCCCCCGCCGGGGGCGGCGGGCGGCTGACGCGCGGCGCGCGGGCGGTCGGCCGAGGAGGCGCGGCGGGGGCCCGGTACGTCGGTCGCGGCGGCCGCTACGCCGCGCGCCGGTTCCGCTCCTTCGCGGCCGCCGACGGCGCCGAAGACACCGGCCTGGCCCGGCTCACCGAGCTCCACGCCGTCAACGTCGCCGGGGACGCCGCCGTCACCGTCGCCCTCGCCGGGACGGTCTTCGCGATGCCCACCGACGAGGCCCGCGGCCGGGTCGCGCTCTTCCTCCTCATGACGATGGCGCCCTTCGTCCTCCTCGCGCCGCTCGTCGGTCCGGTCCTCGACCGGTTCCGCCACGGCCGGCGGTGGGCCCTCGGCACGACCCTCGCGGTGCGCGCCTTCCTCGCCTGGGTGCTCGCGAGCGCCGTCGTCGACGACAGCAACTGGCTCTTCCCCGCCGCGCTCGGGTGCCTCGTCGCGTCCCGGTCCTACTCGGTGGCCCGTGCGGCGGCCGTCCCCCGGCTGCTGCCCCCCGACATCAGCCTCGTCTCGGCGAACTCCCGCCTCAACATCTCGGGGATCATCGGGATGGTGCTCGGCGGGGCGCTCGCCGGAGGGCTGTCCCGCATCGGCCCGGACTGGTCGCTGCGCTTCGCGTTCGTCGTCTTCGTCGTGGCGACGGTGCTCTCCATCCGCCTGCCGGAGCGGGTGGACTCCACGCTCGGTGAGGTCGACGTCGACGGCACGCCGGTCTCGCTGGAACCACTCGCGGAGCCCGAGCGGAGCGCCCGCCGGATGCGCGCGCTGCCCCGGCCGGTGCGGTACGTCCTCTGGCTGACGACCGGGGCCCGGCTGCTCTCGGGCTTCCTCACCCTCTTCCTCACCTTCCTCATGCGGGAGCACCCGATACCCGGCGTGTCCGGCCCGGTGGTCCTCGGCCTCGTCGTCCTCGCCGCAGGGGTCGGCAACGCGCTGGGCTCGGTCGTCGGCAACTGGCGGGACGCCCCGGCGCCGGAGGTCCTCGCCACGGTGATCACCGCCGTCGCCGTCATCGCGGCCCTGCTCACCGCGGTCCTCTACTCGGTCTGGGCGCTCGTGCTCGTCGGCCTCGTCGCGGGCGTCCACGCCCAGCTGACGAAGCTGAGCCTCGACGCGCTCATCCAGCGCGACGTCCCCGAGCCCGTCCGGGCGCGGGTCTTCTCCTGGGTGGAGACGATCCTCCAGGCGTTCTGGGTGGTCGGAGGTGCGATCGGCATCCTCGTCCCGCTCGAGCCGGCCCTCGGTTTCGCCCTCATCACGGCCGTCGTCGCCGCGGCCTGGCTCGTCGCGATCCGCGCCCGTCGGACCGGCCTGCCCAGCCCCCGAGGGGGGTGAACGCGCCGGGACCGCCCGGCGCGTCCACCCGCGTCAGCGGGAACGCGAGTCGATGCCCTGGGCAGCCGGGTCCGAGGCCCGGATCGAGCGGCGGAGCAGCTCGGCGAGGTGCACCGGCTCCCGGCCGGTGAGGTGCTCGATCTGCTCCCGGCAGCTGAAGCCGTTCGTCACGACCTCGGTTTCCGGACCGGCCTCCCGGATGCGCGGGGCCATCTTCCGTTCCCCGACGCGCACCGACACGTCGTACTTGCTCGCCGAGAAGCCGAACGAGCCGGCCAGACCGCAGCACCCGGCGTCGAGCACCTCCGCGGAGACGCCCATCCGCTCGAGCACCGCCTGCTCCGCATCCGTCCCGAGGACCGCTGCGTGGTGGCAGTGCACCTGGACGAGCGCGTCACCGCCGAGGTGCGGCGGCTGGTAGTGCTGCCGCTCGAGGAACTCCGAGAGCAGGAAGGTCTGCTCCGAGAGCCGCTTGGCGTCGGCGTCGGCGGGGAAGAGTCCGACGAGCTCGTCGCGGAAGGCCGCCACGCAGCTCGGCTCCACCCCGACGACGGGGACCCCGGCCCGGATGTCGTCCCGCAGCGTGTCGAGGACCTCCCGCCACAGGCGCTTGGCGGTCGACAGCATCCCGGCGTCGTAGAGCGGGCGGCCGCAGCACAGCGGCCGGCTCGGGATGGTCACCGCGTACCCGGCGTGCTCGAGGACCTCCACCGTGGCCTCGAGGACGTCGGACTCGAGGTAGGTGTTGAAGGTGTCCGGCCAGAGGATGACCCGGTCGGTCTCGTACGGCGCGTCCAGCCCGTGCGGGTTGACCCGGTTCCGCAGGCCCTGGCGCTGCATGGACGGGGTCGTGTACCGCTCGACGGCGTACCGGTGCGACTCGCCCGGGCCGAGCACCTCGGCCCGGTCGTGGGTCGGCCGTGCCCGGCCGGACGGGTGCCGCGACCGGAACGTCCGGGTGAACGGCACCCGGAACCGCGGGATCTCCCGTTGGACGGCGACCCCGGCGGAGCGTTTGAGCAGCGGGGCCAGGACCCGGTTGCCGGTCACCGCGTTGACGAGCCGCGGCATCCGCGAGGCCACCCGGGCCCACCAGTAGATGAGGGTGATCGCGTAGTCGCTGCGCGGACGGAGCCGCCCCGCGTAGTGGTGGGAGAGGAACTCGGCCTTGTAGGTGGCCATGTCGACGTTGACGGGGCACTCGTGCTTGCACGCCTTGCACGCGAGGCAGAGCTCGAGCGCCTCGGCGACGTGGTCGTCGCGCCAGCCGCCGGTGATTGTCTCGCCGCGCAGCATCTCGAACAGCAGCCGGGCCCGGCCGCGGGTGGAGTGCTTCTCGTCGCGGGTCACCTGGTAGCTCGGGCACATCACGCCCTTGCCCGGCTCCGGCCGGCGGCAC
>DASSQJ010000279.1:0-5306 GCA_035702545.1 Phycicoccus sp. | reverse complement strand
CACGGGGAAGCGCTCGGTCGCGCGGGCGGTGCAGAGGGCGACCTCGCCCGAGGCGCCGCTGGCCACCACCTCGGAGCCGAGCGGCAGGTACATCCAGTCCGAGACGGCGTCGAAGACGCCGGCGCGGCCGTGCAGCGCGTGGTCCGCCCCGTCGACGGTGACCCGCACGTCGGTGGCCGACAGCGGCACGAGGACCCCCTCGACGCCGTCGAGGACGCGACGCGCGGGGCCGGCCGCGAGGTCGAACACCTCGAGACCGCAGTAGGTCCAGCCGGCCAGGTCCGGGGTCACCGTCACCAGGGTGTCGGCGGTCGCCAGCGTGCCGGCGCGGTGGTGGTTGGTCACGGGCGGTTCTCCTCGGGCGTCGGGACAGCGGGATGGACGAGGCGGCCGGCCCGGCCGACGGCCTCGGCGACGCCGAGGACCTCGGGGTAGAGCAGTGCCCGGCCCGGCACCAGGCCCCGGATGTTCGGGACCTCGAGGGCCCGCTCCCACGCGGCGAAGACGCGCTCGTGGTCCCGGCCGGCGTCACCGCCGAGCAGCAGGACGGGGCAGGTCGTCGCGGCGGCCACACGGGCGGGGTCGGCGGTGGCGGGGATCTTCAGCCAGGTGTGTGCCGACGACGAGCCGAGCCCGCTCGCGATGGCGACGGTACGGACCAGCGCGTCCTCGGACGGGTCGAGCTCGACACCCCCGTCCGGACGGGTACGGTACGGGAGCGGCTCGATGAGCGCCATCGTGCCGGCGTCCGCGAGCGCCGTCGTGAGCCGGGCGACGAGCTCGAGCGTGCGCGGCACCCCGGGGTCGGTGGGCTCCACCCGCAGCAGCGTCTTGCCGCCGTCGAGCCCGAGGGAGAGGACGTGCTCGGGGTCGTAGGCGGTGAGCCGGTCGTCGAGCTCCCACCGGGCGCCGACGATGCCCCCGCGGTTCATCGTGCCGACGGCGAGCCGGCCGTCGAGCACCCCGAGCAGCGCGAGCTCCTCGAGGACGTCGGCGCTGGCGAGCACCCCGTCGACCCGGGGGTCGGCGAGCCCGGTGACGATCCGGTCGAGGAGGGAGTGCCGGTCGGCCGCGGCCATGGGGTCCGAGCCGATCGCCAGCTTGCCGCGCGCGGTGTGGTCGGCGGCGAGCAGCAGCATCCGGCCGTCCTCGCCGACGAGCGGCCGGCGCCGCCGCTCCACGAGGGCACGCCGCAGCCGGGCCGGCTCGCGGACGCGTGTCTCGGTCAGGGCGCGGTAGTCGCTGTCGCTCACCGCGTGGTCGTGGTCAGCCACGGCTCACCTCTTGGGGCTGCCCGGTGCTCCTGGCCGCGAAGGCCTCGAGCTCGGGCAGCGTCGGCATCGCGTCGGCGCAGGTGAGGCGGGAGGTGACGAGGGCGCCCGCGGCGTTGGCGAGCGCGCCGATCCGGTGGAGCGGCCATCCGCCGACCAGGCCGGCCGCGAGCGCGCCACCGAAGGCGTCCCCGGCCCCGGAGCCGCAGCACACCGCCACGGGGACGGGCTCGACGACGACCCGCTCGTCCGGGGCGGCGAGCAGGACTCCGTCGGCACCCATCTTGACGACGGCGAGCGACACGCCCCGGGCCAGCAGGGCGTCGGCCGCCTCGTGGGGCTCCCCGGTCCCGACCGCCATCGCGCACTCGGCGCGGTTCCCGATGACGACGCTGGAGAGGGCGATGGCCCGCGCGGCCGCTGCGGTGGCCTGCGACGGGTCGGCCCAGAGGTCGGGCCGCAGGTCGAGGTCGAGCACCGTGTGGTGACGGCGGGCTCGCCGCTCGAGCCAGGTGGCGGCGGTCCCGGCGGTGGCTCCCACCGCGAGCGTGCTGCCGGTGACCCAGAGGACCCGGCAGGCGGCGAGGGTGTCGTCGTCGACGGCGTCCGGCCCGATCGTCGTGTCCGGGGCGTCCGGTGCCCGGAGGAAGACGAGGGTCGGCTCCGCGGGGTCCTCCCGGGCGACGAGGACCACCGGGGTCCGGCCACCGGGGCGGCGCGCGACGTGGCGGGTGTCCACCCCGAACGCCTCGAGCCTGGCGAGGGCGTACTCCCCCAGCGGGTCGTCGCCCACCGCTGTGGCGAGGGCCGACCTGAGTCCGAGGCGGGCCGCGGCGACGGCGACGTTGGTCGGACTGCCCCCGATCGACTTGACGAAGGTCTGCGGGTCGACGAAGGAGGCGTTCGCCTCCTGCGCGTAGAGGTCGACGCTGATCCGTCCCAGGGCGAGCAGGTCGAGCGGGCCGGACGTCATGCGTCCGCCCCCAGCAGCGGCGCGACGACGTCGTGGAGGTAGCGCATCGACGCCGCCACCCCCGTGACGGGGCCCTCCCCCGCCGCCGGGAGCTCGCCGGTGATGGCGGTGTCCTGCTCGATGACGTACCACCCCCGGTAGCCGGCGCGCTCGAGGGTGACGACGACCTCCGCGAGCTCGAGGTCGCCCTGCCCGAGCGGCGGGAAGAGTCCGGCCTGGACGCCCGCCATGATCGAGGTCGAGCGGTCGAGCAGCGCCGGCACGAGGTCCATCCGGACGTCCTTGAGGTGGACGTGGCCCACCCGGTCGGCAGCCCGTCGGGCGAAGTCGACCGGGTCGGTCCCACCGATGGCGAGGTGCCCCGTGTCGAGGCACCAGGCGACGTCGCAGTCCTCGAGGACCCGCTCGACGTCGGGGGCCGTCTCGACGACGGTCTGCACGTGCGGGTGAAGCACCTGCCGAAGGCCGTGGTCCGCGCAGATCTCGTCGACCGCCGAGAGCATCCGCACGAGGTGGCGGTGCTCGCTCGCGTCGAGGGGCCGCGGCACCGACCAGTCGTCGTCCATGACGGGGCACGACACGAACGTGGTGGCGCCGGCCCGCCGGAACAGCTCGGCGGTCGCGCGGGTCCGGGCCAGCGCCTCGTCGCGGTGGGCGGGGTCGTGGAGCACGAGCGGGGTGAAGCCGCCGATGAGCGACATCCCGTGGCCGCCGAGCACGCCCCGGATGGCGTCCGGCTCGGTGGGCAGGAACCCCGGCGCCCCGTACTCGGTGGCGGAGATGCCGAGGCCGGTCATCTCGGTGAGGACTCGGTCGGTCGGGAGCATGTGCCCCCACCCGGGGACCTCGCAGATGCCCCAGGAGATCGGGGCTGAGGCGACGCGGTCGAGAAATGACACGGAATCGGCTCCTTGTGCTGGAACGGTCCAGCAAGCGTCGCACAGGACCGCCCCACCCGCAAGGGCCGGAGCGAACGGCTCAGGCCGTGACGGTGAAGGCGGAGCGGAAGGCACCGACCGCCGCGGTGGGGTCCCCGCTCGCGAAGGCCTCCATGCCGACGGGGCCGCGGTAGCCCATCCCGGCGAGTGCCCGGGCCACGGCGGGGTAGCTGATCTCGCCGGTGCCGGGCTCGCACCGGCCCGGGACGTCGGCGACCTGGATCTCCCCGATCCAGGGCAGTGCCCGCCGGCAGAGCTCGACGAGGTTCCCCTCCCCGATCTGCGCGTGGTAGAGGTCGAGCATCATCCGCAGGTGCGGGTGGTCGACGCCGGCGACGAGGGCCAGGGTGTCCTCGGCCCGCGCGAACGGCACGCCGGGGTGGTCGACGGCGAGGTTGAGGTTCTCGAGGACGAACTGGACGCCGTGGCGTTCGCCCAGCTCCGCGACGCGGGCCAGGGTGTCCCTCGCCGCGATCCACATCGCGCCCGTCACGTGCTCGACGGGGACGACGGGCAGCCCGCGGCCGTCGAGGCCGGTGCCGTGGAGGTTCAGCCGCGGGATGCCGAGGCGGCGCGCGACCGGGATCGACCGCTCGGCCGTGGCGAGCAGCTCGGCCACCGCCGTCGGCTCGACGAGCCCTCCGGTGACGTACCCCGTCATCGAGGAGTAGACGGCGCCCTCGTCGCGGAGGGCGACGAGGGCGTCGACGTCGTGGCGGGTCCAGTCCCAGAGCTCGACCTGCACGTCGAGCTCGGTGAGCCGGCGGACCCGTTCGGGGACGGGCAGGTCGGTGAAGACCATCTCGGCGCACACCGCCAGGGTGAACGGACCGTGGGCCCCTCTGCTCGACGACGTCGTCACTCGCTCCTCCTGCGGACTCGGCGGCCGGTTCCCATACCCGGCGTTTGTAGGATAGTCTATATGTCCTGACATTAGGCCGGATCGAGGGAGTTGGACATGGCCGGAGGAGCCGAGGCTGCGGCGGGGACGCGCTCGCCGTTGTTGACGATGACCCAGACGACGCCGACCGCGCTGTGGAACGACAGCGCCGACCCGACCGAGCTGAGCACCGCCATCTCCTGGGGGGCCGTCGGCGCCACGTGCAACCCGGTCATCGCGCTCGCCGCGATCCGGGCCGACCAGGAGCGCTGGGAGTCGAGGATCCACGAGCTCGCCGCGCAGTTGCGGCACGCGACCGAGTCGGAGATCGGCTGGAAGGTCGTCGAGGAGGTCTCGCTCGAGGCGGCCCGCCTGCTCGAGCCCGCCTTCGAGGAGCACCGCGGCCGCAACGGGCGGCTCTCGATGCAGACCGACCCCCGGCTGCGTCGCTCGGCCCGTGCCCTCGCCGACCAGGCGCAGTACTTCGCCTCCCTCGCCCCGAACATCATCGTGAAGATCCCCGCGACCGCCACCGGCATCGAGGCCATCGAGGACGCCACGTACCGCGGGGTCAACGTCAACGTCACGGTCTCGTTCTCGGTCCCCCAGGCCCTCACGGCCGGGGAGGCGATCGAGCGGGGGCTGCGGCGTCGCGAGGCGGAGGGCCACGACGTGTCGTCGATGGGCCCGGTCGTCACGATCATGGTCGGGCGCCTCGACGACTGGCTCAAGGAGGTCGTCGCGCGCGAGGGCGTCGACATCGACCCGGACCACCTCGAGTGGGCCGGCATCGCCGCAGTCAAGCGCTCCTACGAGATCTTCGGGGAGCGGGGCCTGCGGGCGCGCGTCCTCGCGGCGGCCTACCGCAACCAGCTCCAGTGGACCGAGCTCGTCGGCGGCGACCTCGTCCTCTCTCCCCCCTTCGCCTGGCAGCAGAAGTTCCAGGCGAGCGGGATCGAGCCGACCTCGCGCATCGACGTCCCGGTCGAGCCGGAGGTGCTCGCCTCGCTCGAGCGCCTCGAGGACTTCCGGCGCGCCTACGAGCCCGACGGCATGACACCCGAGGAGTTCGACTCCTTCGGGGCGACCCGCAGGACGCTGCGGCAGTTCCTCGCCGCGGACGAGGAGCTCGACCAGCTCGTCCGCGACGTCATCACACCCGCCCCCTGACCACGGAACAGGGCCCCGGCACCCGCTTCGGGTGCCGGGGCCCCTTCTCGTGCCTTCGGGGGTCACGCACGTCG
>DASSQJ010000278.1:0-2584 GCA_035702545.1 Phycicoccus sp. | reverse complement strand
CCGCGGCCGGCGCACCGGCGCCGGCCGACACGAAGCGAGGATGAGGGAGGAGGGAACAGGATGCGCCGCAAGGTCCCCGTCGGGCTGCTCGCCGCGCCGCTGGCCTGGCTCGGCGTCGCCTACCTCGGCGCCCTCGCGATGATCTTCGCGACGGCGTTCTTCACGACCGACCCCTTCACCGGCGCGGTCGTCCGGACCTTCTCGCTCGCCAACTACCGCGAGGTGCTCACTCCGACGTACCTGACGATCATCGGGCGCACCATCCTCGTCGCCCTGCTCGTCACGGTCCTCTGCATCCTCCTCGCGGTGCCGTTCGCCTGGTTCATGGCCCGCGTCGTCCCGCCGCGGTGGCGCGGCGTCGCCGTGGCGCTCGTCCTCGTGCCGCTCTGGGCGTCCTACCTCGTCAAGGCCTACGCCTGGCGGGCCATGGTCCAGCCGAGCGGCGTCCTCGACGCGACCTTCGGGTCGACCCCGGGGTACGGGCTCGCGGCGGTCGTCCTCACCCTCACCTACCTCTGGCTGCCCTACATGGTCCTGCCGGTCTACGCCGGGCTCGACCGGCTCCCCGAGTCCCACCTCGAGGCCTCCTCGGACCTCGGCGCCGGCGGCTGGACCACCTTCCGGCGGGTCGTGCTGCCCGCGATCAAGCCGTCGGTCGCCGCGGGGACGATCTTCACCTTCTCGCTCTCGCTCGGCGACTACATCGCCGTCTCCATCGTCGGCGGGAAGCTGCAGATGCTCGGCACCGCGGTGCTCCAGAACAACACCCTCGACCTGCCGTTCGCCGCCGCCCTCGGGTCGGTCTCGGTGCTCGTCATGGTCGTCTACCTGCTCGCGGTCCGGCGCACCGGCGCCCTGGACAACCTGTGAGGTCCTCCGGATGAGAACGAGCCGTCGGGGACGCGTCGCGTGGTGGGGCTTCGCCGCGCTCTTCCTCGCCTTCGTCTACGTACCGCTCGGCGTCGTCGGCATCAACTCCTTCAACGCGGACAAGACCTTCGGCTGGCCGCCGAGCGGGTTCACCACACAGTGGTGGAGCATGGCCTTCCACGCCCAGGGGCCCCGCGACGCGCTGCTCACGTCCGTCAAGGCGGGCCTGGGCGCGACGGCCATCGCGCTCGTCCTCGGGTCGCTGCTCGCCCTCGCCCTGGCCCGGTACGACTTCTTCGGCAAGACCGCGGTGAACCTGCTCGTCATCCTCCCGATCGCGCTGCCCGGCATCGTCACCGGCCTCGCCCTCCAGTCGGTGATCACCGCTTTCCTCACCCCGGTGCTCGGCATCCCGGCGGGCCTGTTCACCATCATCGTCGGCCACGCGACGTTCTGCGTCGTCGTCGTCTTCAACAACGCGACGGCCCGCCTGCGGCGGATGGGGACCTCGCTGGAGGCGGCGTCCGCGGACCTCGGCGCCGGCCCGTGGCTCACCTTCCGGCGGATCACGCTGCCGCTGCTCGCGCCCTCGCTCGTCGCCGGGGCCGTGCTGGCCTTCGGCCTGTCCTTCGACGAGATCGTCGTCACGACCTTCACCGCCGGCCCGGGCACACCGACCCTGCCGATCTGGATCTTCAACAACCTCTTCCGCCCGAACCAGGCCCCGGTCGTCAACGTCGTCGCGGTCGTGCTCGTCCTCGTCTCCATCCTCCCCGTCTGGCTGGCCCAGAAGCTGAGCGGCGGGGACGCCGCGGGCTCGCGCCTCTGAGCCGTGGGGCAGGATGGGGGGATGAGCGACCAGCCGCGACCCGACACCGACCAGGACGACGGCCCGCGCATCCTGCCCGCCACGGTGGCCAGCGACGACGAGAAGGTCGTCGTCGTGACCCCCGACGGCATGGGCGTCGCCGCGCACGGGCCCTCCGACGAGGAGGACGAGACGGAGGATCGTCGCCCCACGAACCCGGCCGACCTCGTCGAGCAGCCGGCGAAGGTGATGCGGATCGGCTCGATGGTCAAGCAGCTCCTCGAGGAGGTCCGCAGCGCGCCCCTCGACGAGCGCGGCCGGGCCCGGCTCGCCGACATCCACGACCGGTCGATCGCCGAGCTCAAGGACGGTCTCGCCCCCGAGCTCGTCGCCGAGCTGGAGCGGATCGCCCTGCCGTTCCAGGACGACCAGCCGAGCGACGCCGAGCTCCGGATCGCGCAGGCCCAGCTCGTCGGCTGGCTCGAGGGGCTCTTCCACGGCATCCAGACCGCGCTCGTCGCCCAGCAGATGGCGGCCCAGGCCCAGCTCCAGCAGATGCGGGCGCTGCCACCGGGGGTGCGTCCCGGCAACGGCCCCGGTCCGCAGCAGCCCGGGATGCCGGGTCCGGCGCACCGGCCGGGTGCCGAGCCGGGGCACGCCGAGGGCACCGGGCAGTACCTCTAGCCGTCCCGGCGGCGGCGAGCCGCGGGTCGAGGTGCGAACGCGCGCAGAACCCCGCGGGATCACCTCGACCGGGGCCACGCCGCGCGCGCTGAGGCGCGGGTCGAGGTGTGAACGCGCGGATTACCCCGCGGGATCACCTCGACCGGGGCCACGCCGCCAGGCTCCGACGGAACGCGTCCTCGGCGGCTGCCCACGCCCCACGCCGCTCCGGCAGGTCCGGCA
>DASSQJ010000277.1:0-5672 GCA_035702545.1 Phycicoccus sp. | reverse complement strand
CTCGGGGCCCGGTGGCCGCCGGTCACCGCCGCCGCACGCGCACCGTGGCACCCCCCTCACCGACAAGGAGCTGACCGATGATCGTCGCCTTCAGCATCGCCGGCACCCCCGACCCCTCCGGATCACACGCCGAGGCGGTGGCCGAGGCCGTCCGCATCGTCCGGGACTCCGGCCTTCCCCACGAGACGAACGCGATGTTCACCAACGTCGAGGGCGACTGGGACGAGGTGATGGCGGTCATCGGCCGGTGCGTCGAAGCGATGACGGCCCGCTCGCCGCGGGTCTCGCTCGTCCTCAAGGCGGACATCCGGCCCGGGCACGACGACATGCTGACCACCAAGGTCCGCAGCATCGAGGAGCGCCTCACCGAAAGCTGACCGGCCCCCACGGAGGGACGAGAGACGAGAACACGCCGTCCCGGATGATCCGGGACGGCGTGTTCTCGTCGTTCGACGGTCGGCTCAGCGCACGTCGAAGCGGTCGAGCATCATCACCTTGTCCCACGCGGCGACGAAGTCGTCGACCATCTTGCGGCCGGCGTCGGCGCTCGCGTAGACCTCCGCGATGGCCCGCAGCTGCGAGTGCGAGCCGAACACGAGGTCCGCCGCGGTGGCGCTCCACCGCACGTCACCGCTCGCCCGGTCCCGGCCGTCGTAGACGTTCTCGCTGTCCCGCGAGGTCGTCCACTCGGTGCCCATGTCGAGGACGTTGACGAAGAAGTCGTTCGTCAGTTGACCGGGCCGCTCGGTGAGGACGCCGAGGCTGCTCCCGCCGCTCGTCGCGCCGATGGCCCGGAGGCCGCCCAGGAGCACGGTCATCTCGGGAGCGGTGAGGGTGAGCAGGTAGGCCTTGTCGAGGAGCAGCTGCTCCGCGGGGGCCTTCTCGCCGGGACGCAGGTAGTTGCGGAATCCGTCGGCCCGCGGCTCGAGCACCGAGAAGGACTCGACGTCGGTCATCTCGGCCGTCGCGTCGGTGCGACCCGGAGTGAACGGGACGGTGACCTCGAACCCGGCGTCGCGCGCGGCCTTCTCGACCCCGGCGCACCCGCCGAGGACGATGAGGTCGGCGAGCGAGACCGTGCGGTCGCCGTAGCCGTCGAAGTCCGCCTTGACCCGCTCGAGCACCTCGAGGACGCTTCCCAGCTCGTCCGGGTCGTTGGCCGCCCAGCCCCGCTGCGGCTCGAGCCGGATGCGCGCGCCGTTGGCGCCGCCGCGGTAGTCGGTGCCCCGGAACGTCGAGGCGGACGCCCACGCGGTGCGCACGAGCTGCTGGACGGAGAGCCCGGAGCCGAGCAGCGCCTCCTTCAGACGCGCGACGTCGTCGTCGGTCACGAGCTCGCCCTCGACCGCCGGCACCGGGTCCTGCCACAGCTGGGCCTCGGGCACCCACGGCCCGAGGAAGCGCGAAACCGGCCCCATGTCTCGGTGGAGCAGCTTGTACCAGGCCTTGGCGAACGCCTGCTGGAACTCCTCGGGGTTGTCGTGGAAGCGCCGCGAGATCTTCTCGTACTCCGGGTCGACACGCAGCGCCAGGTCGGAGGTGAGCATCCGCGGCTCCCGGCGCGGCGCGCCGTCGGCGGCCCCCGGGACCATGTCGGAGCCGGCGCCGTTCTTCGGCCGCCACTGCCACGCCCCCGCCGGAGACTTCATCAGCTCCCACTCGTAGGCGAAGAGGATGTGGAAGAACTCGTTGTCCCAGCGGGTCGGGTGGTAGGTCCACGTCACCTCGAGGCCGGACGTGATGGCGTCCGCGCCCTTCCCGGTGCCGTGCTCGCTCTTCCAACCCAGGCCCATCGCGTGGACCGGGCAGCCCTCGGGCTCCGGGCCGACGAGGTCGGCGTCCCCGGCGCCGTGCGTCTTGCCGAAGGTGTGGCCGCCGGCGATGAGCGCGACGGTCTCCTCGTCGTTCATCGCCATCCGGCGGAAGGTCTCCCGGATGTCGCGGGCCGACTTCAGCGGGTCCGGCTCACCGTTGGGTCCCTCGGGGTTGACGTAGATCAGGCCCATCTGGACCGCGCCGAGCGGGTTGGAGAGGTCGCGCTCGCCGCTGTAGCGCTCGTCACCGAGCCAGGTGTCCTCGGTGCCCCAGTTGACCTCCTCGGGCTCCCAGACGTCCGGCCGGCCGAAGCCGAAGCCGAAGGTCGGGAAGCCCATGTCCTCGAGCGCGACGTTGCCGGCGAGGACGAGCAGGTCGGCCCAGGAGATCTGCTGGCCGTACTTCTGCTTGACCGGCCAGAGGAGGCGCCGGGCCTTGTCGAGGTTGGCGTTGTCCGGCCAGCTGTTGAGCGGCGCGAACCGCTGCTGGCCCTTGCCGCCACCACCCCGGCCGTCCTCGATGCGGTAGGTGCCTGCGGCGTGCCAGCTCATCCGGATGAAGAGCGGTCCGTAGTGGCCGAAGTCCGCGGGCCACCAGTCCTGGGACGTCCGCATCACCTGGACGAGGTCGGCCTTGAGGGCGTCGACGTCGAGGTCGGCGAAGGCCTGCTTGTAGTCGAAGGACGGCCCGAGCGGGTCGGACTTGGTGGAGTTGGTGTGCAGGACCGACAGGTCCGGCTGGTTGGGCCACCAGTCCTGGTTCGTGCGCGGGCGGTGCGGGGTGGGCGTGGGGGCGTCGATCGCGGGGTTCTCGCTCTCGCTGCCGGTCTGCGTCACGCCGCCGGGGTTGTCGGTCACGTGGGTCACTTCCTTCGTGGTGTGGGTCGGGTCGGTGGGTCGGTCAGGTCGGTGGGTCGGTCGGGTCAGTGGGCCGGGGCGGGTTCTGCGGTGCGGGCCGCGCAGTCGGGGCACAGTCCGTGGTAGACGACCTCGGCCTCCTCGACGGCGAAGCCGTGGTCGTCGGACGGCGTGAGGCACGGCGCCTCGCCGACGGCGCAGTCGACGTCGACGATGGCGCCGCACTCGCGGCAGACGAGGTGGTGGTGGTTGTCGCCGACGCGGGCCTCGTACCGGGCGAGCGACCCAGGGGGCTGGATGCGTCGGACGAGACCGGCCTCGCTGAGAACCCGCAGCACGTCGTAGACGGCCTGGTGCGAGACCGCCCCGAGCCGCGACCTGGCGGCGGCGAGGATGGCGTCGGTGTCGGAGTGCGGGTGCTCGTGGACGGCCCCGAGGACGGCGAGCCTCGGGCGGGTGACCCGCAGGGCGGCGGCGCGCAGCATCTGCTCGTAGTCGGTTCCGGGGGGCACGCGCCCAGCATCGTCGCTTGTCTTGACCGAGTCAAGATCAACTCGCCGCCCGTCTCCCCCGCGGTCGGCCGCCCCGGTTGGGCAATATGCAGAACTCTGCATATACTTGCAGTCGTGTCCAAGGTCCTCACGTCCCTGCCCGTCGGCGAACGCGTCGGAATCGCCTTCTCCGGAGGTCTCGACACCTCGGTCGCGGTCGCCTGGATGCGTGAGAAGGGGGCGGTGCCCTGCACCTACACGGCCGACCTCGGCCAGTACGACGAGCCGGACATCGCGACCGTGCCGGCGCGCGCGGGCCAGTACGGCGCCGAGCTGGCGCGCCTCGTGGACTGCCGGGCCGCGCTCGTCGAGGAGGGCCTGTCCGCGATCGCCTGCGGCGCCTTCCACATCCGCTCCGGGGGACGCACCTACTTCAACACCACTCCCCTCGGCCGGGCCGTCACCGGCACCCTCCTCGTGCGGGCGATGCTCGCCGACGACGTCGAGATCTGGGGTGACGGCTCGACCTTCAAGGGCAACGACATCGAGCGGTTCTACCGGTACGGCCTGCTCGCCAACCCGAACCTGCGGATCTACAAGCCGTGGCTGGACGCCGACTTCGTCCACGAGCTCGGGGGCCGGCACGAGATGAGCGCCTGGCTCACCGAGCGCGACCTGCCCTACCGGGCGAGCCAGGAGAAGGCGTACTCGACCGACGCCAACATCTGGGGGGCGACCCACGAGGCCAAGACCCTCGAGCACCTCGACGAGTCGATGGACGTCGTCGAGCCGATCATGGGCGTGCGGTTCTGGGACCCGGCCGTCGCCATCGAGGCCGAGGACGTCACGGTCACCTTCGTCCAGGGCCGGCCGGTCGCCGTCAACGGGCGGCCCCTCGACCCGGTCGCCCTCGTCCACGAGGCCAACACGATCGGCGGCCGGCACGGGCTGGGCATGTCCGACCAGATCGAGAACCGGATCATCGAGGCCAAGTCGCGGGGGATCTACGAGGCGCCGGGGATGGCGCTGCTCCACATCGCGTACGAGCGGCTGCTCAACGCGGTCCACAACGAGGACACCATCGCGAGCTACCACGCCGAGGGGCGGCGGCTCGGCCGGCTCCTCTACGAGGGCCGGTGGCTCGACCCGCAGAGCCTGATGCTCCGGGAGTCGCTACAGCGCTGGGTCGCCTCCGTCGTCACCGGTCAGGTCACCCTGCGGCTGCGGCGCGGCGAGGACTACACGATCGTCGACACCCGCGGCGAGAACTTCTCGTACCACCCCGACCGGCTGTCGATGGAGCGGGTCGAGAACGCCGCCTTCGGTCCGACGGACCGGATCGGCCAGCTGACGATGCGCAACCTCGACATCGCCGACACCCGGGCCAAGCTCGAGGTATACGCCGGCCAACCGGTCGACCAGGGACAGCTCCTCGTCGAGCACGGAACGCTCTTCGGCGAGCTCCCGGCCGGCGGGTACGACCTCATCACCGACAACCCGGCGGTCGCCGCCACCGAGGAGGAGGCCCTCGACCGCGCAGCGATGGAGTTCGGCACCGACTGAGCGCGCCCGCGGATGGTGCGTGTTGTGAGCGGTGCACAAATAGACTCGCCCCCATGACCACCGTGGCCCCGCGGCCCTCCGAGGAGACCCGGACCCGGGTGGCCCGCGCCGCCGGCGACCTCGGCAAGGCGGCGGTCCGGCAGATGGAGGCCGACCACGAGTGGTTCCGGGCCCTGTCGGCCGAGAACCGCTCGTGGGTCGGGCTGGTCGCCCAGGCGGGCATCTCGAGCTTCCTCGACTGGTTCGCCGGGGACCAGGCCCGACCGGCGGTCACCGCCGACGTCTTCGGCACCGCGCCCCGCGAGCTGACCCGCTCGATCTCGCTCGGCCAGACCCTCGACCTCATCCGCACCGTCATCGGCGTCGTCGAGCGCGAGATCGCCGACCTCGCCGCACCCGGCGAGGGGGCGCTCGCCCGCGAGGCCGTCCTGAGGTACAGCCGCGAGGTGGCCTTCGCGGCCGCCGAGGTCTACGCCGAGGCCGCGGAGGCCCGCGGCGCCTGGGACGCCCGTCTCGAGTCGCTCGTCGTCGACGCCGTCATCCGCGGCGAGGCGGACGAGTCGATGCAGTCCCGCGCCGCCGCACTCGGCTGGGGGGCGGTGACGAACGTCGCGGTCGTCGTCGGCTCCACCCCGGCCGGAGGCGGTGGACCCGTGCTCCGGGAGCTCCACCGCGCGGCCCGCCGCGGCGGGGTGGAGCTGCTCGTCGCCATCCACGGACCGCGGGTCATCTGCATCGGCGGCGGGGTCTCGGACCCGATGGACCTCGCCACCAGCCTCGACCCGCACCTCGGGGACGGCCCGCTCGTCGTCGGCCCCACGGTGCCGCACCTCTTCGCCGCTGGCCGCAGCGCCCGCGCGGCGATCTCCGGGCACACAGCGGCGCCGGCGTGGCCGGCGGCGCCGCGGCCGGTGCACGCCGACGACCTGCTCGGCGAGCGGGCGCT
>DASSQJ010000276.1:0-8506 GCA_035702545.1 Phycicoccus sp. | reverse complement strand
TCGTCGTCGCCGTCGACGGGCGAAGCGGGGCCGGGAAGTCGGTCCTCGCCGCGGCCGTGGCCACCGATCTCGGCTGCCCGGTCGTCCGCCTCGACGACGTCTACCCGGGGTGGGACGGGCTGGCCGACGGGGTCCGGATCGTCGTCGAGGAGGTGCTCGAACCGCTCTCGCGCGGTGAGCCCGCCTCCCACCCGACGTGGGACTGGGCGGCCGGACGGTGGGGGCGACGGGTCCCCGTGCCGGCAGCCCCGACCATCGTCCTCGAGGGCTGCGGGGCCCTCGCCCCGGCCGCCGCGCCCTACGCCGCCGTCGCGGTGTGGGTCCAGGCCCCCGACGAGGTGCGCCGCGCCCGGGCCCTGGAGCGAGACGGCGACCTCTTCGCCCCCCACTGGGAGCGGTGGGCCCGCCAGGAGGTGGCCCTCTACGGCGGGGAGTCCCCCGCGGCGCGCGCCGACCTCGTCGTCCGGACCGGCGGATGAGGGCCGCCGTCGCCGGCCGCGCCGACGCCGTCCGAGCGGCCCTCGGGCGCGGGCTCGAGCGGTTGCGGGACCGGTGGGCCCTGCTCGCCCAGATCGGGGTCGCCGTCCTCGTCTCGTGGTTCCTCGCCAGCGAGGTCCTCGGGCACGTCCAGCCGTTCTTCGCCCCGGTGACCTCGATCATCTGCCTCGGACTCAGCTACGGGCAGCGCCTGCGCCGGATCGTCGAGGTCACCGCCGGGGTCGCCATCGGCGTCCTCGTCGGGGACCTCACCGTCCTCGTCCTGGGCAGCGGGGCCTGGCAGATGGCGCTCGTCGTCGTCGCCGCGATGGCGGTCGGCGTGGTCCTCTCCTCGGGCCAGATCGTCGTCATGCAGTCCGGGGTCCAGGCGGTCTTCATCGTCGCCTTCGCCGCCACGACCGGCCAGGGGCTCAGCCGCTGGGTCGACGCCGTCGTCGGCGGGGCCGTCGCCCTCGTCATCGGGGCGGTCGCGCCCAGCTCGCCCGTCGCCCGGCCGCGGGCGTTGGCCGCCCGCACCGTCCGCGTCGTCGCAGGCATCCTCACCCGGACCGCCGAGGCGCTGCGGGCGCGCGACGTCGACGGTGCCGGGGCCGCGCTCGACGAGGCGCGGGCCCTGGAGGGCTCGCTGCGTGACCTCCGGACGGCTGCCGACGAGGGGGTCGCCCTCGCGCGGCAGTCGCCGCTGCTGCGCCGTCACCGCAGCGAGGCGGTGGCCGCCGCCGGGCTCGTCGTCCCCCTCGACCGCTCCGTGCGCAACCTGCGCGTGCTCGTCCGGCGAGCCTCGGTCGCCCTCCGGCGGGACGAGCCGGTCCCGGCCTCGTGCGCCGACCTCGTCGCCGAGCTGGCGGCCGGCTCGGCGGACCTCGCCCGGGTGCTCGACGAGCACGCCGTCCCGGCCGCGGCCCGGACGGCGCTCGCGCGCGTCGCGGCCTCGTCCTCGCGCGTCGACCCCGGTGCCGGGTTGTCCGCGGAGGTCATCCGGGCGCAGGTCCGCTCGATGGTCGTCGACCTGCTCACCGTCGCCGGTGTCGACGAGGACGAGGCGCTCCTCCTCGTCCCGGAGTCCCACCGGCCCTGAGCCCGGTGCGAGGATGCCGCGGTGAGCGCCTCGTGACCACTGCGACCCGGTCCGCCGGTCGACCCGCCCCCCGGCCGGTCCCGCGGTGGGTGGTCCTCACCGCACTCGTCCTCGTCGCGGCCAACCTGCGCACCCTCATGGCGAGCCTGCCCCCGCTCGCCGAGACCATCCGTGCCGACCTCGGCCTCTCCGGCGCCTGGATGGGCGTCCTCACGACGCTCCCGGTGCTCTGCATGGGCCTGCTGGCCCCGGCCGCCAACCAGGTCGCCCGCCGGGCCGGAGCAGCCGCCACGGTGGCGGGCGGCGTCACCCTCGTCCTCGTGGGCGTCGTCGTCCGTGGCCTCGGGGGCGGGCAGGTGTGGTCGCTCTACGCCGGCACCCTCGTCGCGGGCACCGGCATCGCGCTCGCCGGCACGCTGCTGCCCGGCGTCGTCAAGGCGGTCTTCCCCCCGGCCCGCTCCGGCCTCGGCACCGGCCTCGTCATGGGGACGATGATGGCGATGGCCGCGGTGGCGTCGGCGGCCGCCGTCCCGCTCGCCGACGCTCTCGGGGGCTGGGCGGCCTCGCTGCTCGCGTGGGCGCCCCTGGCGGCGCTCGCGGTCCTGGCCTGGGTGCCGGTGGCGCGGGCGGTCCAGCACCACGAGCTGACCGTCGAGGAGCCCGACGACGTCTCGCACGCCCTCCCGTGGCGCAGCGTCACCGCGTGGCTGCTCTCCCTCTTCCTCGTGCTCCAGTCGTGGCAGTTCTACTCGGCCCTGGCCTGGGTCGCCCCGACGTACGAGTCGCACGGGTGGACCCCGAGGGACGCCGGGCTGCTCATGTCGGTCTTTGCCGGCACCCAGTTCGTCTCCGGCCTGCTTGCCCCCGCCCTGCTCGACCGGGTGCGCGACGGCCGCGTCCTGCTCGTGACCGGCACCATGGTCGGCGGGGTCGGGGTGGCCGGCGTCTGGCTCGTGCCGGACGCGGCGCCCTGGCTCTGGGCGCTGCTCCTCGGCGCCGGGCAGGGCGCCTGCTTCGCCCTCGCGCTCGGGCACATCGTCCGGTTCAGCGTCACGCCCCGCGACAGCGCTCGGCTCACCGCGATGGGGTTCCTCCTCGGCTACACCGTCGCCTCGGCCGGCCCGGCGACGATGGGCGCGGTGCGGGACCTCACCGGGTCCTACGCCGCCGTGTGGGCCCTGCTGCTCCTCGTCGGCATCCCCCAGCTCGTCGTCGCGGCCCGCCTCCGCCCCGGCCTCACCCGGGTGGGCGAAGCGACGCAGTCGGTCCGGGCCTGAGGTCGGCGAGCTGGCCGGCGTGGGCCGGCAGGTGACGCGCCGCCTGGAGGTCGACGGCGAGGCGGCCCCACGGGAGGACGTCGTCGAGGGCCACCTCGCCGTCGTGGTGGAGGACGCAGTGCACCGGCGTGAGGAGCTGGTCGGGGTCGAGCCGCGACACGGCGGCCATCGCGGCCTCGGCGAGCCGGCGGCCGCGGGCCACGCGTTCGAGGTGGTCGGCCGAGCGGGCCACCTCGGCGGCGAGCACCGCCGGGTCCTGGCAGACGAGGTTGGCGAACTCCAGGTCGCTGCGCCGGTGGACGATGGCGTGGGCCGTCGCCGTCATCGCGAGGTCGTTCAGGGCGACATGCGCCAGAACCCGGGCGGCGTCCCACTCCCCTTCCGGAGCGTCCCCGAACCCCCCGGCGGACGCCTCGTCGAAGAACGCGGCATAGGCGGCCCGCAGCGCCGTGAGGTCGGGGCCGTCGTGCCGCGGCTCCGCGAGACCGGCGAAGTGGTCGAGCACGTGCCCCCACGCGCCGGGTCCGACGTACGGCCGACGACGGGCCATCGCGCTGTCGCCGAACCGCTCCCAGCCCCGGTGCTCGAGCTCGACGCGGGTGGCGTCGCCGTCGGCGAGGAACCGCACCTCCACCTCGCTGGCCTGCTCCGGGGCCTGTCCCGGGTGCCAGGAGAAGACGAGGCGGTGCGGCGGCTCCCACGTGATGACCTCCCCCCACACCGACTCGGTGCCGTCGACGGCCCGCTCGACGAGTCGGCCGCCCTCGAAGGCCACGCCACCCGCCCGGTCGCCGAAGACGCTGTGGCTCGGCAACGGCCACCACGCGGCCAGTCGCTCGGTGAAGACGCCGAACGCGGCGTCAGGGGCGCACGACACCGTGGTCGACCGGAGCACGGGCGCCGGCCCGGGACGGGCCCCGGTCACCGGTCCTCCTCCACGTGAGCGGCGAACGCGCTCAGGGCGTCGTCCCAGAACCCGTCCACCCAGGCCCGCAGGGCGGACAGGCCGTCCGGCCGCACGCTGTAGAGACGGCGCGTGCCCTCCGGCCGCGCTGCGACCAGCCCCGCGTCGCGCAGGACCCGCAGGTGCTGCGACACGGCCGGCTGGGAGACCTCGGTGTCGTCGGTGATCTCCCGGACGCTGCGCTCCCCGCCACGGAGCAGCTCGAGGACGGCGCGCCGGGTCGGGTCGCCGAGGGCATCGAGGGCCCGTGCTGCATCAGTCATGGCTTATGATAAGCACACACCGATGGATGACGTCAACGGGTCACGGGGCGGGCGGCGGCGTCGACCGCCGGCGGGAGACGAGCTCGGCGAGCCGCAGCGCCTCCTCCCGACCCCGCTCCCCGTCGACGCGCTGGATCGCCATGACGGCGAGCACATCGGTGTCGTCGAGCTCGAGGGTCACCCAGGGGTCGCCCTCGGGGAAACGGACGGCGAGGATCTCGTCCCACGTGACGGTGCGGCTGAGGAGCACGTTGCGGACGCGCAGCCCGTCCGGGCCGGGGACCGCCCGGATCGACGCGTACCGCCAGAGGAAGGCCGCGATGCCGAGACCGAGGGCCACGAGGAGCAGCTGGTCGGCCGGTCCCCACAGGCCGCTCACGACCATCCCCATGCTCACGCTCACCGTGAGGACGACGGCGATGACCGCCATGACGAGGGGGACGATCCGCCCGCGGACCGGGCGGAAGGGCGCGTCGGGAAGCGGCCCGCCGGGCTGGGTCACAGCCGGCAGGCGCTGATCTCGGTGACGAGGATCGCCCGCGCGCCGAGCTCGTAGAGCTCGTCCATCACGGTGTTCGTCACGGCCCGCGGCACCATCGCGCGGACGGCGCACCAGTCGCGGTTCTGGAGCGGGGAGACGGTCGGGCTCTCCAGGCCGGGCGTGATCGCGCAGGCGCGGTCGACGAGCTCGGCCGGGACGTCGTAGTCGAGCATGACGTAGTGCCGGGCGGTGATGACGCCGAGCAGCCGGCGCCGGAGCACCTCGATCCCGGCCTTCTCGTCGCTGCCCTCGCGCCGGACGAGCACGGCCTGGCTGCGCAGGATCGGCTCCCCGAAGACCTCGAGGCCCTGGCTGCGCAGGGTCGCCCCGGTCTCGACGACGTCGGCGATGACGTCCGCGACCCCGAGGGTGATCGCCGTCTCGACGGCCCCGTCGAGGCGGACGACCTCCGCCGACACCCCGTGGTCCGCGAGATGCTTCTCGACGAGGCCGGGGTAGCTCGTCGCGACCCGGTGGCCGGAGATGTCCGCCATCGCCGTCGCGGTGCCCGGGCGGGCGGCGTACCGGAAGGTCGACGTCCCGAACCCCAGCTCCATCACCTCGAGCGCGGCCGACCCGGAGTCGAGGAGCAGGTCACGCCCCGTGACGCCGCAGTCGACGGTGCCCGAGCCGACGTAGACGGCGATGTCGCGGGGGCGCAGGTAGAACAGCTCGACCCCGTTGTCGGGGTCGGCGACGACGAGCTCCTTGGGGTCGCGACGGGTCCGGTAGCCCGCCTCACGGAGCATGGCGGCCGCCGGCTCGGCGAGGGAGCCCTTGTTGGGGACGGCGATGCGCAGCATGGGGGTCCTCAGAGGTGGCGGTAGACGTCGTCGGGGGTGAGGTCGGTCGCGAGCATGAGCACCTGGAGGTGGTAGAGCAGCTGGCT
This sequence comes from Phycicoccus sp., assembly GCA_035702545.1. Lineage (GTDB taxonomy): Bacteria > Actinomycetota > Actinomycetes > Actinomycetales > Dermatophilaceae > DASSQJ01. Next base: position 2,996 of record DASSQJ010000276.1, on the reverse strand, counting down.
GACCTCCTCGGCGGTCCGGTCGCGACCCTCGTGCTCGGCGGCCATCCAGACCTCGGCGGCCTCCTCCACGACCTTCTTGCCGATGGCGTGGACGCCGGCGTCGAGGGCGGCGACCGTCCCCGAGCCGGGCGGGCGGGTGCGCGCCTTCTCGGCGAGCTCGTCGAAGAGGGCGTCGAACGTCTTCACGACGGACAAGCGTACGGCGGCCCTCGCACCGGGCGTCGGCGCGTCCGGCATCGCGAGGGACGGGCGAACGCCGTGAACCTTCACCGGACGGCGGGTACGGTGCCCGTCGCCCGGTGAAGGTTCCGGCATCCGGAGGGAAAGTGCGCTGCCCGGGTCAGCCCACCGGGGCCGGCTCGGCCGTGGTGCGCTCGCGCTCGGCGGCCTCGGCCCGGGTGACCTTCACCCACTGGCTGAAGCCGTAGAGGACGAAGGCGCCGTAGAAGATGTACATGATCGACGTCGGGACATAGCCGGTCGCGAAGCCGAGCGGGACCCCGACGAGGTCGACGCCGATCCACGCCAGCCAGAACTCGTTCCAGCCCCGCGCCATCGCGTACGTCGCGACGATGGAGCCGACGAAGATCCACGCGTCGCACCAGTAGAACCACCACTGCGGGGTCCAGTACGGGTTCGGCGCGAGGTTCCACAGGGCGACGAAGACCTGGTGGACGAGGACCGTCCCGAGGAGCCAGCCGGCGCCGACGACGAGGCGCTCGCGGGTCGTCATCCACCGCGGGTGGACCGCCGGGGCTCCGGCACCGCCGCGGCGCTGCACCGCCGCCCAGGTCACCCATCCGTAGATGCTGACGACGATGAAGAAGACCTGGCGGCCGGCCTGGCCGAAGAGGGGGATCCGCACGTCGGCGCCGAGGGTGGCCCCGATGTAGACGAAGAAGAGCATGATGTTGGCGAGGATGCCGACCGGCCAGGCCCACACCTTGCGGCGCATGCCGAACCAGGCGGAGACGACGCCGATGAGGACGCCGACCACCTCCAGGACGTGGAGCTGGTACTGGCCGATGGGGATGCTGGCGTCGATCGCCTGCTGGAAGAGGTTCTGCGACGGGTCCGTCGCGGCGACGAGGGTGTTCATCTGAGGTGTTCGTCCTTCGGGTTCGTTGAGCTTCTCGGACGAACTCCGGGGACCGTGCACCACGGGACCTGCCGACCGGTCACTGACCAGTCGGCTCACCCGTCGTACGTGCTGCCTACCATCCGGACTTTCACCGTCGGTCCAGGAGTTCCACCTGGTCCACCGGCCGCTGGCTGCGGTCGGGTCGCGGACTGTCACCGCCGGCTCGGAGTTTCACCGACCCCGGAGCACGTGCTGCCGATGATAGCCGCGGCTGCACGGCACGGTCACGGGAGAACCGGTGTGCGGTCGCTCACCGGTACGGCCCGCGGTAAACCGCTCGCGTCCGCGTCGGCGCGGGTGCTCCCATGGGGCCGTGCCCACCCCCGCCGAGGACCGCTTCCGCGCGCTGGCCCGCAGCAGCCCGTGGCGGTTCCGCACGCTCCACCTCACCCGGACCGATGCCCGCGGTGACGTCGTCGAGGCCTGGCTGGACCGGCCCGGACACCTCCGGGTGCGCACCGGCGACGGGCGCACCGAGGTGGTACGGGGACTGCCGTACGCGCTGTCCGCGGTCCGGCCGGACGGCACCGTCGCGGTCCCGTGGCGGCCTCGCCTGCCGGGGGACGTCGCGGTGGAGCTCGACGAGGACGGCCTCGTCGTCGACCGCCCACCGCGTGCCGACCTCGACGCCGACGACCCGATGTGGCGCGACTACACGTGGGTGGCGATGCTCGACCCGGTCGAGCTGGCGACGGGGACGAGCGTCCACGAGCTCGCCCACACGACGCGGCACGGCCGGGAGACGTGGTGGGCCCGGATGTCGGCGGAGGCCGGGTACGACCCCCGCTGCTCGTGCTGCCCGCTGCTCTGGGGCGAGGTGTCGGAGCGGCTGGAGACCGAGGCCGGCGCGGCGCCCGGACGGCTCGACGGGTGGGGCGGCTTCCCGGAGTCGTGGCTCGTCGGCCTCGACGTCGGCACCGGGGTCGTCGTCTCGCTGCGCCCCCTCGGCGGGGACCGCGACGACCTCGGCTTCGAGGTGACCCTGCACGAGGTGGACGCGCCTGTGGGAGCGCGCGCGTCCTCCTGAGCCGCCGGTCCTCAGCCGACCGCCGCGAGCTGCTCGGCGAGGACCGGGTCCTCGACGCGGCGCGGCTCGGCGAGGTCGTAGCGCCGGGCGGCGCCGCGCGAGGAGGCTGCGGCGAGGGCACAGGCGCGCAGCCACGGGGACGGTGTGCTGCCGCGGGCCGCCTCGACGAGGACCCGGACCGGGTCCTCCGGCGGGCTCGCACCGACGGCGCCGGGCAGCGCGTCGCGGAGCCGGTCGAGGCGCTCGTGCGGGTCCGGGCGGCGGTCGAGGAGGGGCAGCGCGAGCGCCGCCGCGGCCGACCCCGCCACGACCTCGACGGTCTCCACCGCGACCCCGACCTCCCCGGTCCCGTCCTCGAGGACCCGCAGGGCGTCACCGAGGTCCCGCCGCCCGTGCCGGACGGCCAGGCCCGCGCCGACCCGGCGGCGCAGCAGGTCGAGCTCGTCGGCGACCGCCCGGCGCAGGGCCCGGTCGGCCGGCTCCCCGCCGAGCACCGGGACGAGCGCCTCCTGGACCGCGAGCAGCCACGCCGCGCACCTGGCGTCCGCGACGAGGGCGGCCTCGGCGTCGGCGGCGACCGCCCCCTGCGCCGCCTCCGACCCCGCGAGCGCCTCGAGCACGGCCGCGCCGAGCGCGAGGTCGCGGTGGCGGATGTGGCGGGCCAGCACGTCGTCGCGCTCGGGGGATCGGGGCACGGCCGCGACGAGCCGGTGGACCCAGGGGTCGGCGGTCGGACCGGACGCCGTGAGGGCGGCGTCGAGCGCGGCGCTCAGGGCCGCCGCTCCCCCGGCGCCGAGCCGCCGCAGCGCACCCGCCGCCGGCGCGGCG
>DASSQJ010000275.1:0-8264 GCA_035702545.1 Phycicoccus sp. | reverse complement strand
CGTACATCGAGTCGTCGTGGAGGTTGTAGACGATGGTGACGAGCGCCTTGGACTTGGGGTCGCCGGGCTTCGCCTCGCCGATGGGCCCGAAGTGCTCCTCGTCGACCCGGACGATCTGGTTCTTCAGCTCGTCGCCGAGGTACTTGATCTGGGCCGCGGTGACGACGTAGTCCGTTGCCGTCTTGTCGGCGCACGGGGTGAACGTGTCACCGGGGTTCCAGTCGACCGTGGGGTCCATGCTCTGCACGCCGTCCGGCGCGCTCCCGTCGAGCGGGGTCCCCTCCGGGACGTAGATGTAGACGGGGGTGCCGTCGGCAGTGACGCCGGAGTACACCTTCGTGAAGGCCTGCTCGTAGCTGCCCCCGGCGGTGCTGTCGTTGAGGTCGAGGGTGATCGTGTCGTCACCCGGGCTGCCGCTCGCGGCCGCCGTGGCCGCGGTCGGTGCCCCGAAGGCGGTGAGGGCGAGCGCGGCTCCGGCCGCGACCGCACCCCGCCACCCGCGGGACGCGTGGTGTCTGGTCTGCATTCGGTTCTCCTCCTGGTCCTCCGCGACCTCGATGTGGGCCGCGGGGCGGTGTCGTCGGCTCCCTGTCCGAGCGACGACGTCCCCACACCACCAACCGCGACGTCCCGCGGGCAAGGGCCCGCGAGGTCACGATCCGGTAACGAATAGGCGGATGACCAGCGGTTTCGTGGAGTTCGGGATCTGCCTGAGTATATCAACTGGATAGTTGATCAATTGTATGGTTGACTATGGCATGCCCATCGATGACGACCGCGTGGACCTCGGCTTCGCCGCCCTGGCCGACCCGGTGCGTCGCGCGATCATCGCCCGGCTCAGCCGGGGGCCGGCGACGGTCAACGAGATCGCCCAGCCCTTCGGGATCTCCCTCCAGGCGGTCTCGAAGCACGTCCAGGTCCTCGAGCACGCGGGCCTGGTCACCAAGGGCCGGGACGCGCAGCGCCGACCGGTCTCGCTGAACCCCGAGGCGCTCGAGCGCCTCACGGCGTGGATCGACGGCTACCGGCTCGCCCACGAGCGGTCGTACCGGCGGCTGGACACCCTCCTGGGCTCCACGCCCGAGAACCCGCACGAGGAGACACCATGAGCAACGCACTGCACCTCGACGTCCCGGCCGGCGTCCCGTGGATCGACTTCACCCGTGAGTTCGACGCCCCCGTGGCGGCCGTCTTCGAGGCCCACCGCGACGCCACGAAGGTCGTCCAGTGGCTCGGCCCCGACGGCTACGAGATGGTGGCCGACCGCTGGGACTTCGTCAGCGGCGGCGGCTACCGCTACGTCCACCGCAGCCCCGCGGGGGAGGAGTTCCGCTTCCGGGGCGTCTTCCACACCGTCCGGGAGAACGAGTTCGTGCTCCAGACCTTCGAGTTCGAGGGGATGCCCGACGAGGTGGCGCTGGAGTTCCTCCGGTTCGAGGACCTGGGTGACGGCCGGACCCGCCTGCACGGCCGCAGCGTGGGCCGCACCGTCGAGGGCCGGGACGCCATGGTGGCCTCCGGGATGGAGCGTGGGATGTCCCAGGGCTACGTCCGCCTCGACTCCGTCCTCGCCGCCTGACGGGGCGCACCCGCCCCCGAAGGAGAACGCCATGGACTGGACCCTCGAGGTCGTCGTCGTCCCGGTCTCGGACCTCGCGGCGGCCATCTCCTTCTACCGTGACGCGGTGGGGTTCGAGCTCGACCACGAGATCCACACCGAGCTGATGCACGTGGCCCAGCTCACGCCGCGGGGCTCCGGCTGCTCGATCGTCATCGGCGACCTGCCGACCCGGCGCGGCATGGCACCCGGGAGCCTCCACGGCCTCCAGCTCGTCGTCGCCGACGCGGAGGTCGCGCGAGCCGAGCTGGTGGGCCGCGGTGTCGAGTGCGAACCGGTGTCGGTCGTCGACGAGCGGGACGGCGGGACGCTGTTCGGCTTCCGCGACCCGGACGGCAACTCCTGGGTGGTCCAGCAGATCCGCGCCCGCGCCGATCACCCGCTCATCCCCCGCGGTTGACCACCATCCGGACGAGCTGAGACGCGACGGAATACGAGCCTGCGACAGGGCGTTTGGAACGGTTGCCCGAGTCGGCTGCCGCGTGCCGCTGAACGGGCCGCCCCGTCACCGACCCACAGGAGCTGTTCCGCGCCCATGAGTGCCCACGACGTCGCCGACTTCTGGTTCGACCCCGTCTGCCCCTTCGCGTGGGCGACGTCCCGGTGGATGACCGAGGTGGAGCAGGTGCGCCCGGTCACCGTCCGGTGGCACGTGATGAGCCTGTCGGTGCTCAACGAGGGCCGAGACCTGCCGGAGTCCTACCGCCTGCTGATGGACCGCGCGTGGGGGCCGGTCCGTGTCGTCACCGCGGCCCGGGAGCTCCACGGGGAGGACGTCGTCAAGCCTCTCTACGACGCCCTCGGCACCGCCATCCACGGGGACAAGGTCGAGGGCTACGACGAGGCGATCGCCTCCGCCCTCGCCGCGACAGGCCTCCCGGCCGACCTCGCGGACCACGCCCGCTCCGACCGGTTCGACGAGGAGCTGCGGGCGAGCCACGCCCGCGCGATCGACCTCGTCGGCGACGACGTCGGCACCCCTGTCGTGGCCGTGAACGGCATCGCCTTCTTCGGGCCGGTGATCACCCGGATCCCCAAGGGCGAGGACGCCGGGCGGCTCTGGGACGGTGCCGTGCTCGTGGCGGGCACCGACGGCTTCTTCGAGCTCAAGCGGACGCGTACCGAGGAGCCGGCCTACGCGTGACCCTTGGGCGCCTGGCGCCCGGCGTCCTCCGCGGGCCCTCCCCCGTCGGCCTCCGCGAGCCTCTCGCGGAGGCGGACGCGCACCTCGTCCGGTGTGTACGACCGGCGCTGGCGCTCGTCCCGCGCCACCAGCACCCCGGTCGCCACGACGCCGACCGCGCCGGCGATACCGAGGATCTTCCACCACCGGTTGCGGCTCGTCATCCCGGCAGCGTAGCGACCCCTGGCACGGCTCGACCCACGTCCCGCGCGGGCGCCCGGCGTAGACTCGGGAGACGTCCGAGGCCGACCGCCGGACCCTCACGGCGACCCCGACCCCGACCCCGACCTCGGCTCGGAGGCGAGCGATGGCGGACGCCGTGGACGACTTCTTCCGCGACCTGGACGAGCGCGGCGACGAACCGCTGCTGCGCACCGTGAAAGGGACCGTCCGCTTCGACGTGACGGGTGACGCGGGCACGGACCACTGGCTCCTCGCGGTGGACCGCGGGGCGGTCGGGGCGACGCACCGTGGCGGCGAGGCCGACTGCGTCATCGGCGGCGACGCGGACCTCATCGGCGACGTCGTGCAGGGCCGGGCGAACGCCATGGCGGCGCTCCTCCGGGGCGAGCTGAGCTGCACGGGCGACCTCGACCTCATCTTCGCCGTGCAGCGGCTCTTCCCCGGGCCGGACGACGCCGCTGCCGCCGGGGGCCGGCATGGGTGACGTCACGATCCTCGACGGGAACACCTTCGTCGTCTCGGACGACCGCGGTGACATCGAGGCCGCGAGCACCGACCCCTCCGGGCTGTTCTCGTTCGACACCCGGTTCCTCTCGCGGTGGGTCCTCACCATCGACGGGCACCGCCTCTCGCCGCTCACCGTCGACGACCTGCAGTACTTCGAGGCGCGCTTCTTCCTCGTGCCGGGCAACGCCACCGTGTACACCGACGCCACCCTCTCCGTCATCCGCCACCGCACGGTCCGCAACGGGTTCCACGAGGTGCTCACCGTGCTCAACCACGAGGCCCAGCCCGTGCAGGTGACGGTCCGTCTCGACGCAGGCTCGGACTTCGCCGACCTCTTCGAGGTCAAGGACGCCCTCGACAAGCAGGGCGGTTACACGACCCGGTCCGGGGAGCGCGGCCTCGTGCTCTCGTACCGCCGGTCCACCTTCGTGCGGGAGACGGCCATCACCTCCAGCGAGCCGTGCGACGCCGACGAGCACGGGATGACCTTCTCCGTCGAGATCGCCGGCCACGGGACGTGGCGGGTGGCTCTCGACGTCCAGCCGACGATCGGGCCCGGCGAGAAAACCGGTGCCGAGCACCCGAGCCTGGCCTGGGCGACGAGGCGGCCCCACCGTGACCTGGCCGCCGACCTCGAGCGCTGGATCTCCACGGCCCCCACGCTGCGCTGCGACTCCGAGGAGCTCTCCGACACCTACCGGCGCAGCCTCGTCGACCTCGCCGCGCTGCGGTTCTCGCCGCTGAGCGCCGGGCGGCACAGCCTGCCGGCGGCCGGGCTGCCGTGGTTCATGACGATGTTCGGCCGCGACAGCATCTTCACGAGCCTCCAGGCGCTGCCGTTCTCGCACGAGCTCGCGGCGACGACGCTGCGCGAGCTGGCCCGGCGCCAGGGCACCCGACGCGACGACTTCCGCGAGGAGGACCCGGGCCGCATCCTCCACGAGATGCGGTACGGCGAGCTGACCGCCTTCGAGGAGCGCCCGCACTCGCCGTACTTCGGCACCGCCGACGCGACCCCCCTCTTCCTCGTCCTCCTCGACGAGTACGAGCGGTGGACCGGCGACGTCGGGCTGGTCCGCGACCTCGAGGTCGAGGCCCGCGCCGCGCTGCGGTGGATCGACGACTACGCCGACCTCCAGGGGAACGGCTACGTCTCGTACCAGCGTCGCAACGAGCAGACCGGCCTGGAGAACCAGTGCTGGAAGGACTCCTGGGACTCCATCTCCTACCGCGACGGTCGGCTCCCCGGCTTCCCCCGTGCGACGTGCGAGCTCCAGGGCTACGCCTACGACGCCAAGGTCCGCGGCGCCCGCCTGGCCCGGACGGTGTGGGACGACCCCGCGCTCGCCGACGCCCTCGAGGAGCAGGCCGCCGACCTCAAGCGGCGCTTCAACCGCGACTTCTGGGTGGCCGACGGCGAGTACTTCGCGGTCGCGCTCGACGCCGACGGGTCCCAGGTCGACTCGCTGACGTCGAACATCGGCCATCTGCTGTGGAGCGGCATCGTCGACGAGGACAAGGCCGAGGCGGTGGTCGGGCACCTCATGGGCGAGCGCCTCTTCTCCGGCTGGGGCGTCCGGACCCTGGCGATCGGAGAGGCGCGGTACAACCCGATCGGCTACCACGTGGGCACCGTGTGGCCGTTCGACACCTCGTTCATCGCCTGGGGCCTGCGCCGCTACGGCCACAAGGAGGAGGCAGCGGTCCTCGCGGCGGCCATGCTCGACGCCGCCGGCCTCTTCCGCGGCCGGCTCCCCGAGGCGTTCGGCGGCTACCCGCGGTCGATGACGAAGTACCCCGTCGAGTACCCGACCGCGTGCAGCCCGCAGGCGTGGTCGACGGGCGCGCCGCTGCTGCTCCTGCGGACCATGCTCGGCCTCGACCCGGTCGGGGAGCACCTCCTCGTCGACCCCGCGCTGCCGAACAGCATCGGCCACCTCGAGCTGCTCGACGTCCCGGGGCGGTGGGGGCTCATCGACGCCTTCGGCCGGGGCCGGGTCGACACGTCCGCCGCGGGGGCGCCTCCCCGCCGTTGACCGTTGGCCGGCATCCGCGGGGTGCGGCCCGTCGCCGGGCACACTGGGGCCCATGGCGCGAACCCGCACGACGGCGGTCCCGCTCGACGACGCCCTGGACGCCACCCGCACCGGGGACCTCTGGGTCTTCCGCGGCGGCACGGTCGCCGACCGGCTCATCCAGACGGCGAGCAACGCGCCCGTGAACCACGTCGGGATGGCGATCGTCCTCGACGACCTCCCGCCGCTGATGTGGCACGCCGAGCTCGGCCGGTCGATGCGTGACGTGTGGACCGGCGACCACCACCGCGGGGTCCAGCTCCACGACCTCCGCGAGGCGGTGACGACCTGGCAGGACCGCTACGAGCAGCAGGCGTGGCTGCGCCAGCTCCATCCCGCCGCCGGGCGCGCCGAGGAGGACGCGGCGATGCGGGTCGTCGCGCGGCTCGACGGGGTCTCCTTCCCGTCGACGGCCGTCCTCGCCTGGCGCTGGCTCCGGGGCCGGGACGGGTACCTCTCCCGGCGGGCCGCGGAGCGCAAGGCGGTGCGTCCGGAGGTGGCCTACTGCGCCGAGGTCGTTGCGCTCACCCTCGAGGAGATGGGGATCCTCAGGAACGACGCCCCGACCAACTGGTACGACCCCGGCCGGTTCTGGAGCGGTGACGCGCTGCCGCTGCAGCCCGGCTGGTCCTATGGCGCGGAGGTCGAGGTGGCGCGGGAGCCGCGGTGAGCGGAGCGGCCGCGGGCGCCCCGCTGCCGACGCACCCACGGCAGGCCGACGGCGACGACGCCGACGGCGAGCAGGGTCACCGCGGCGAGCGCGCCCCAGGTCGCGCACCAGAGGAGGAAGGCCAGGCCCTCCCACAGCGGGTTGGTCCACGCGAGGTCCGGGGTGGCGAGCGAGGCCAGCCAGGCCCCGGAGACGAAGCCGATGCCGGTGAGCACCATGAGGCCGACGGTGACGCCCGCCGAGCGGGCCACCGTGCCGACGCTCGGGGCGTCGGCGGCCCGCCCGCCCCCGTGGTCGACCCGGTCCGGGAAGGCCTCGAAGACGTCGGGAACCGGCCCGGGGGTTCGGCTGCGCATGCCCGGAGCATACGGCGCGGCCGTGGCCGGCCCCGGGAGGACGGTGGTCAGGCCCGCAGCGCCGTGAGGTGGTCGGCGATCCGGCCGATCGCCTCGGTGAGGGTGTCGACGTCCGGGAGGGTGACGAGGCGGAAGTGGTCGGGCTCGAACCAGTTGAAGCCGGTTCCGTGGGTGACGAGGATCTTCTTGGCCCGCAGGAGGTCGATGACGAACTCCTCGTCGGACTCGATGGGGTAGACCTCCGGGTCGAGGCGGGGGAAGCAGTAGAGGGCGCCACGGGGCTCGACGCAGGAGACACCCGGGATGTCGTTGAGCAGCCTCGCGGCGAGCTTGCTCTGCTCGTGGAAGCGGCCGCCCGGGACGATGAGCTCGGTGATCGACTGGTACCCGCCGAGGGCGGTCTGGATGCCGTGCTGGGCGGGCACGTTCGCGCACATCCGCATGTTGGCGAGCAGGGTCAGGCCCTCGAGGAAGTCCTCGGCGAGGTGCTTGGGCCCCGAGACCATCACCCATCCGGCCCGGTACCCGCAGACGCGGTAGGCCTTGGAGAGTCCGCTGAAGGTGAGGCACAGGACGTCGTCGCCGGCGAAGGTCGCGGCGTGGTGGTGCACCGCGTCGTCGAAGAGGATCTTCTCGTAGATCTCGTCGGCCATGACGACGAGGTCGTGGCGGCGGGCGATGTCGACGAGCGCCCGGACGGTGGCCTCCGAGTAGACCGCTCCGGTGGGGTTGTTCGGGTTGATGATGACGAGCGCGTGCGTGTTCTCGGTGATCTTCGCCTCGATGTCGGCGAGGTCGGGGTTCCACTCGTTCGCCTCGTCGCACCGGTAGTGGACGGGGGTGCCGCCGGAGAGCGCGACGGCGCCGGTCCACAGCGGGTAGTCGGGGGCAGGGACGAGGATCTCGTTGCCGTCGTCGACGAAGGCCTGGAGGACCATCGTGATGAGCTCGGAGACGCCGTTGCCGATGAAGACGTCCTCGACGCCGGTGTCGCGCAGCCCGTGCGACTGGTAGTACTGCGCGACGGCGGTGCGCGCCGAGTAGATGCCCTTGGAGTCGGCGTAGCCCTGGCTCTCGGGGAGGTTGTGGACGATGTCGGCGACGATCGCCTCGGGCGCCTCGAAGCCGAACGGGGCGGTGTTGCCGATGTTGAGCTTGAGCACCTTGTGGCCCTCGGCCTCGAGGCGCTGGGCCTCGACGAGGATCGGGCCGCGGACGTCGTAGCGGACGTGCTGGAGCTTCTTGCTCTGGACGATCCGGCGCATGCCCCCAGTCTCGCAGCCGGGGCGTCCGGGCCGTCGGGGTCGTCCATCCGGGCTCCTTTCGGCGGCCTTACCCCCTGCGGGCGAGGGGGCCGGCCGAAGGCCCGCGGCCCCTAGCCTTGCTCCGTGGTGCGGATCCTGCTCGTCGAGGACGACGCGACGGTCCGGGAGGCGGTCGCGGCCTACCTGACCCGCGCCGGTCACGACGTCGACCCCGTGGCCGACGGCGAGGCGGCGGTGGAGCACTTCACGGCACGCCCGGCCGACCTCGTGCTCCTCGACCTCATGCTCCCGGGGCTCGGCGGCCTCGAGGTGGCCCGTCGGCTGCGCTCGATGCGCCGCGACCTCCCGCTCATCATGGTCACCGCGCGGGGGCAGGAGCACGAGCGGGTCCAGGGCCTCCAGCACGG